>JACDBJ010000083.1 GCA_013695005.1 Pseudonocardiales bacterium | reverse complement strand
CCATAAGACACCTGATGCACGAAGCCGCCGACACCGCTGACGTCGACCCAGACAGGCTGTCGTTCATCCGCAGCCTTCGCCTCATACGCCGTCAGACCCGAATCCGCGGGTAGATGTTGAGCTGATCTTGGTTCCGCGAAGGTGATGCTTGGTCGTGGTCGGAGCGGCTGGAGTCGTGCCGGTGGCCCGAGTGTCGCCTCGGGTGTGCGGGTTCCGGTGCTGGTCGGGGCCGTGTTTGGCCTGGTCAGGTCGGTTCTGGAAGTGCTCGGATGCGGGCGAGGACGTGCGCGAGCAGGTCCTCGCCCGGTGGCAGTCGCAGGGTGAGGCGCCCGGCGTGGTGGACCAGGCGGGCCGGGACGGCGATCAGCCGGTGCCGGAGCGTGGCGATCATGGCGTGGCCGCCGCGGATGCCGTGCCCGATCAGCTGTCCGTCGCGGTGGGTGGCGGTGAGGTGGTGCAGCCAGCCGCAGAGGGTGGCGGCGAGCAGCCCGCCCCACATCCACGCCCGGTTGACCTGCGGATAGCCCGAGGGCAGGTGGCGTAGGGCGGCGCCGAGCTTGCTGTCACGGAACAGGTTCTCGATCTGGGTGCGGTGGCGGTACCAGTGCTCGACCTCGACCGCGCGGTCGCCGGTGGAGACGTCGAGGTCGGTCACGATGAACGAGTAGGCGTAGACGGCGTCGGCGTCGGCGAGCTCGGCCAGCGGGAGGGCGCGCTGGTCGGGATGCAGGGTGCGGCGCCGCCGCGCCCGCGGGTCGCCGGAGACCTGGCCGTGGTCGAGGTTGAGTTGCACTCGGCGGATCAGCAGTCTTGTCTTGGCCGGCCACCAGTCCGGGCAGTACTCGGTGACCGCGACCTGGGCGCCGGTCATCCCGATCGCGTCGGTCCACCCGTCGGCGGGCACGCTGTCGAGCAGCCGCCACAACGGTGCGATCCGCCGCGCCCCGATGGCGAACCCCACCCCGGCGAACAGGGCGGCGCGGGCGAGTTGTCCGGCGAAGTAGCCGGCATCCGCTCGCAACCGCACCTCACCCCCGCGGGCCGGCGCGGGGAGCGCGGCCAGGGCCCGGTTCAGCAACTCCGCGGCGTTCGCGCGCGGGTCGTCACGGCCCGAGCCCAGGTCCGCGGCCAGCACGGTGGAGGTCTCGGCCCAGGCCGCGACGTGCGGGCGCCCGACCCGTTGGCCCTGGTGGTTGAACGCCACACCTCGTTTGAGTCGGCCGTAGACCTCGACATCTGTGGTGTCCAGGTCGATCGTCACGCTCGCGGTCAACACCTTGGCGCGTTCGGGCGCCACCACGGCGAGCGCGTCCAGCGCGGCGGCGTGCACGTCCCCGAGCCCGGTCTCGACCGCCACCCACTGCCCGTCGCAGAATCGTCGGGCCAGCCCGGCCGCGGTCGTCGACGCCAGCCCGGGCACCGGGGTGAGCGCCTGGCCCGCGGTGTCGGCGCGGTGCCGATCCAGCCCGACCAGGAAGTCCTCCCCAGCCAACTGTGCCGCCGCCATCCCGACCAACACCTCGCCACCGCTCGCGCCCCGATCCCGGGTCTTGATCGGCCCGATCGCCGCGTCCAACCGGCCGATCACGTCGAGCCGCTCGACCAGCTCGGACACCGCCGCCAGCCCGGAGAACCTGGTCAACGACCGATCCGGCGCGCCGATCCGCACCCCGCGCCGCACCCCGCGCCGCGCCTCGCGCCGCCTCCGGCGACGCTCCAGTACTCTGCCCACCCGATAGGTGTCCTTCCCGCCTCGCCGATCGCGTCTTCGCAAACACGATCATCGCAGGTCAGCAAGGGCACCTATCACCATCTCCGGGCAACCTCCGTCCGCTACTCGCGGATCCGGGTCTGATGTCGGCCCTCCATGCCCGCAGCCCGACCCCTGCCGAGACACTGGGCCTGGTCGACGCCATCCTCGAATTCGACCCCGAGCTCCGACATCAACTCCAGACGAGACGCGACATCGGCACCGGCCGGCGAGTGGTAGCGATCACCGGAAGCGGCAAGGAGACGTTCAAGACATTCAACGTCAGCACGACTGCTGCGTTTGTTGCCGCAGTACATCCGGATCTATGCGTCATCAAACCGGCCGGCCAGGCAACATCGGCGACAACTGGCGCCAGCGACGTCCTCGAATCACTGGGAATTCACCTCCCCACGTCGCTCACTCAGGTCAGGACCATGGCCGGTGAATGCGGAATCGGTGTATTCGATTACCACCTCGTAGCGCCCCGATACGGCCCACGGTACGAAGGTCGCTTTCACCACCTCCACCCACTGAGCTATGTCACACCGTGGCTATTCATCCCCTTCCGGGTCGACGGGATCGTCTTTGGGATAGCAGGGCCGCAGGTCGAACTGGCCGCCACGATCATGGCCTTGTCTGGCATCGCCCATGGCGCTGTCGTAACTACTGATCTTGGCGCAGCAGGCCGAATCGACGAGTACGCACCGTTCGGCACGGCCCTGCTCGCCTCGATCAGCGAAGGCGCCGTCCGCACGACACGCCGCGACCGCGAGACTCCGACCGACTTGCGAAGTATCCAACAGCGCGCCGACCACGCCCAGAACGCAACGATCGTGCTCGACGTTCTCCGTGGGCAAGGACCCGACCTCGCCAGCCAACTCGTCTACGCGAACGCGGCACTCATCCTGGAAGTCGCTGGGCTCGCCGCCGACCACCACACCGCGCTCACCATGGCCGAGGGGTTCGTCCGCAGCGGAGATGCGCTGGCCCGGCTCGATGCCTGCCGAGCTTCCGGGACTCCCTCCGGGGGACTGTCCGGCTAAGGGTGCTCCGAGCAGAGAGGTCGCAGTGCCCGGCCGGCGAACAGCACTCGGTGGTCGTCAGCGGCAGGTGCTGCCGGGCAATGGTGAGAGGAACTGCTCGGAGGCCCACCGGCCCTCGGCGAGTTTGCGGAAGCCGTTCTCCACGATCTTCTCGGCCGGCCGCAGGTCGCCGCGTCGCAGGGTCTCGACGACCGGAGCGTTGATGTTGGGCTGGGCGCGGACGTTCAGCCCGTCGCCGGTGGCCTCCATCCGGCAGCCGGACGGGTCTGACTGGCCGGATCCGACGGTCTCGAATCCTCCTCGGCTCGCGAACACGGCGATGGTCAGCGCGATGGTGAGCAGCGCAACGAAGCCCCAGCCGCGGTAGAACTTGGCATCCGGCTTCTTGAGGGTGAGCCTGGCCACCTGTTCACGGTAGCCCGCCGGTAGGCGAATGTGCCGGAAAACGAGCGGTAGATCTAACGCGCTGTCGCGGCCCGCAAACCGTCGGCGACCGCGTCCATGAACTGCTCGGTGGTCAGGAACAGGGTGTCGTCGCCGACGAGCCGGGCAAGGTCCTTGGTCATCTGGCCGCCCTCCACGGTCTCGACGCAGACCCGCTCGAGCGTCTCGGCGAACTCGATGACGTCGGCCG
>JACDBJ010000052.1 GCA_013695005.1 Pseudonocardiales bacterium | reverse complement strand
GAGCCCGTCCACCTTGTCCTGCAACGTCCCACTGGCCGTCAGCATGATCACCCGGGTCGTGGAGCCCGCCGTGGCGATTTCGGCGCACAGCTCGTCGCCGGACATGCCGGGCAGGTCGCGGTCGAGCACCACGACGTCGTAGCGGGTGATCGTCACCTTCTCGTGGCCGGTGTCGCCGTCGTAGGCGACGTCGACCGCCATCCCCTCGCGCCGCAGCCCGCGAGCCACCGCATCGGCCAACTGTCGCTCGTCCTCAACGATCAGCACCCGCACGTCAGTGACCTTCGCCCGCGGCGTCGTGGACCTGGTGGACGTCCGCTCCGCCCGAGCCGTTGCCGGCCAGGGCGGCGGCCCACTCGGTGACCCGGCGGGCGACGTCCTGCACGGTCAGACCGGACTGGGCCAGCACGTCGAAGCGGCTGCCGTGCTCGAGGAACCGCTGAGGCAACGCCAGGTCGCGCAGCGGCACGTCCAGCTCCGCCCCGCGCAGTGCCGCACCGAGCGCCGAGCCGAAGCCGCCGTGCCGCCCGGAGTCCTCGACGGTGACCACCAGCCGGTGCGCCGCAGCGAGCTCCAACAGCGCGGCGGGCACCGGCAGCACCCAGCGGGGGTCGACCACCGTCACCGCGATCCCCTGGTCAGCTAGCCGCTGCGCCACCGCGCAGCCCAGCTCGCCGAACGCGCCGACGCAGACCAGCAGCACTTCGCCCGCGGCGTCCGCCGGCTCGGCGAGCACGTCCACGCCGCCGGTCCGACGCAGCGCGGGGACGTCCTCGATCACCGCGCCCTTGGGGAACCGCAGCACGGTCGGGCCGTCGTCGACCGCGACCGCCTCCGCGAGCTCCTCGCGCAGCGTGCCGGCGTCGCGGGGTGCCGCGACGCGGATGCCCGGCACCATGCCCAGCAGCGACAGGTCCCACATCCCGTTGTGACTCGGCCCGTCCGACCCGGTCACGCCGGCGCGGTCGAGCACCAGCGTCACTCCCGCCTTGTGCAGCGCGACGTCCATCAGCAGCTGGTCGAAGGCCCGGTTCAGGAACGTCGAGTACACCGCGACGACCGGATGCAGCCCACCCATGGCCAGCCCGGCCGCGGAGGTCAGCGCGTGCTGCTCGGCGATACCCACGTCGAAGCACCGGTCCGGGTACGCGACCGCAAACGGGGCCAGCCCGGTCGGCCCGAGCATGGCGGCGGTGATCGCGACGACGTCGGTACGCAGCGCACCGAGGGTGAGCATCTCCTCGGAGAACACCCCGGTCCACCCCGGCTGCTGCGGGCCGACCGGTTCGCCGGTGTCCGGGTCGAACGCCGCCGGGCTGTGCATCAGCTCGGCCTCGTCGTTCTCCGCCGGCGGGTAGCCGTGGCCCTTGTGGGTCACCATGTGCACGATCACCGGCCCGCCGAAGTGCTTGGCTCGGCGCAGCGCCGACTCGCAGGCCTGCAGGTCATGGCCGTCGACCGGGCCGAGGTACTTCAACCCGAGGTCGCCGAACATCCGCTGCGGGCTGATGGCGTCCTTGAGGCCGGCCTTCATCGCGTGCAACCCGGCGTAGATCGTCGGGCCGACGACCGGTGTGCGCTCCAGCGCGCGCTTGCCCACAGCCAGCGCGCGTTCGTAGCCGGGCTGGAGCCGCAGGGAGGCGAGGTGGTCGGCCAGTCCGCCGATCGTCGGCGAGTACGACCGGCCGTTGTCGTTCACCACGATCACGACATTGCGGTCCTGAGCTGCGGCGATGTTGTTCAGCGCCTCCCAGCACATGCCGCCGGTCAGTGCTCCGTCGCCGACGACGGCCACCACGTGGCGCCGCTGCCCGGTCAGCGCGAACGCCCGGGACAGGCCGTCGGCGTAGGACAGCGCGGTGGAGGCGTGGCTGTTCTCGACCAGGTCGTGTTCGGACTCCGCACGGCTGGGGTAGCCGGACAGTCCGCCGGTCTTCTTCAGCCGGTCGAAGCCGTCCTGCCGGCCGGTGAGGATCTTGTGTACGTACGCCTGGTGGCCGGTGTCCCAGATCAGCGCGTCGGTGGGTGAGTCGAAGACCCGGTGCAGCGCGATCGTCAGCTCGACGACGCCGAGGTTCGGGCCCAGGTGCCCCCCGGTGCGAGCCACGGTCGTGACGAGGAACCGCCGGATCTCCGAGGCGAGCTCGTTCAGCTCAGGCTCGCTCAGTGTCTTGAGGTCGGCGGGACCACGCACGGATCGCAGCAGGGACACCG
>JACDBJ010000016.1 GCA_013695005.1 Pseudonocardiales bacterium | reverse complement strand
GAAGCGGTAGTGCCCTCGATCGTCCCTTGAGCTACACCGCATGAACGCAAACGACACGTCGCGGTGCACCGTTTAGCGCTGAAGGCCGGCATTTCGTCGCGGATTAGGCCGTTCGCCGGGGAACAAGGGAATCACCCCGGCCATACAGTTGTCCCCACGTGCGGGCACCACATCCCCTGAGCCCGAGACACCCGGCGAACAGGTACGGCGGTGGCGGACATGCTGACGCGGGTCACACCCGGCGATCATGCCTGCGCCGCGTTCGACAGCGACCAGCAGCTCGCCGAGATCGCCTCGGACTTCGTCGCCGACGGGCTGGTCCGCCAGGAGAAGGTCTGCTTCCTCGACGACGAAGGCGCCGCGGACGCGATGTTGCGGCGGCTGAGCGAGGACCTCGGCGACGTGCCGTCCTACCTGGCCAGCGGCCAGCTCGCGATCGTCCCTCAGGAAGCCACTCGCGCCAGCTTCGAGGGCCCCGCCGAGGAACTCCTCGACGTCATCTCCGAGTCGATCACCGCGGCGTTGGACCAGGGCCTCGCCGGGTTCCGCCTGACCGGCCAGCTGACCTGGGCCGCACAACGCTCGGCCGGAGTCAGCCTCGCCGACTACGACCTCGCGCTGGACCGGATCTGGGCCGACTGTCCAGTAAGCGTGCTGTGTCCCTATGACACCCGGCGCCTTCCGCCCGGCGAGATCGAGCAGCTGCGCGGCCTGCACCGCATCGAGCTCGTCGCGCCGGCGATCTTCGACGACGGGCTGCTGCGAATCACCCAGTCCAGCCGGTTCGGCCTGCGGTTGGCCGGCGAGGTCGACCATAGCAACCGCTCCACCGTGCTCGGAGTGGTCGAGTCGACCCTGGACAACGCGCTGCGGTCAACCGAGCGCTCGGACGAGGTGCGGCTCAACCTCACCTCGCTGCGGTTCCTCGACGTCGCCGCGGCCCACCAGCTGGTGCAGGCCGCCGAGGCGTTCCCGGTGAGCCATCGGCTGGTGCTTGCCGGGGTGCGCCCACTGCTACAGCGGCTGCTGGACAGGTGCGGCGCGGCGTTCGCCCCGCAGCTGGTCATCCAGGGAAGTGCTCGCCCGTGATCGTCGAGACTCGGGTCGCTTCGCCCACCCGGCTGGAGCATCGCGCAGCGATCTACTCGGCGCTGCCGAACCTGCTGCACCTGGTCCTGTCTCAGGTGCAGGCGGCAGCCGATCGCGGCGAGCCGGTGGCGCTGATCGTGGAGCCCGACGTCGAGCGTGAGGTTCGCGCCCGGTTCGGCGCGGCCGCAGGCCTGATGATCCTGCCGCCGCCGGAGGCCGCGGCCCGCGGATCGGGCCAGACGGTCGCCACCCACCTGGCCCGCGAGCTGCGCGAGCTCGCCGGGGTAACTGGCCGGGTCAGCTTCGTCATGCAGCACGAGCCACGCCTGGACGGCACCGACGGCGCGTACTGGACCGAGCTCGACGCGGCGGTCAACGTGGCCCTCGCCGACCTGCCGATCACGATGACCTGCCTGTTCCCGGCCATCGCGATGCAGCCGGAGATCGACAGGGCGGTCCGCTGGAACCACCCGCAGCTGATCGAGAGCGGCCTGCCACTGACGAACCCCGACCACCTGCCGCCCGACGAGGTGATCGCCGCCGCTCCCGCGCCGCCGCTGCCGCAGCTCGGGCCGGCGCAGCAGCGCCTGGTCTTCACGCCGTGGGAGCTGCACGCGGTGCGCGCCGCGGTGGCCGACGTCGCCCGCCGGGTCAGCCTCGACGAGCAGCGCGCCGAGGACCTGGTCATCGCGGTGAACGAGATCGCGACCAACGCGGTCGAGTACGGCGCGGGTGACGCCGAGGTCCTGCTCTGGGCGTCGCTGGACGGGCTGATCTGCGAGGTGCACAACACCGGACACCTCACGCAACCGCTGCCCGGGCTGCAGCCGCCGCATCCCGGTGACCCGCGCGGGCGCGGCATCTGGATCGCCCGCCAACTGTGCGACCTGCTGCACATCTGGAACGACCGCGACGGCACGCACGTCCGCATCCACGCGATCTGCTGACGCAGCGTGCGGAGGCACTCCGCTGAACGGCGCAGCAGAGTAGGCGATACAGTCCACCCACGTCACCCAGTCGGCGGTCCTACGCAGGCAAGTGTGACGTAACGGCCTCTTGGCAACACAGTTCGGTACGGGAAGAATCACCAGGGACCCGGCGCTCGGAGGCTCGTGTTCGGGCCCGCACGTCGTTCCATAGCTTGGGAACCCAACATGCTTGAAGGTCAACGCCGTCCCGGCACGCCGGCAACCACCGCCCGGGTCGTCCTACTGGGCCGTTTCGACCTGATCGGCGAAGGCGGCCCGGTGTCACTGCGACTCGAGGCGCGGCGCCTGCTCGCCTACCTCGCCGTGCACCCGCGGCCACACGCCGTGCGGGCTGTGTGCTCGCGGCTGTGGAGCGAGGTGCCCGATGCGCTGGCCTACCTCACGATGCGCGACGCGCTCGACGAGATCGAACGCAGGGCTGCCGGCGTCGTCGTCTCGTCCGAGGCCGAGATCGCTCTCGGCGCTCACGTCGTGGTCGACCTGTCCGAAGCGATCAAGAGCATCCGCCAGCTCGACGACGTACGCGGATACCGTCGCCAGCTGCTCGAACCGTTGAGCCACGACGTGCTCCCTGACTGGAGCGAGACGTGGGTGTCGGTGGAGCGCGACCGGTTCCACCACCTGCGGCTCAACGCTCTGGAGGAGCTGAGCCGCCGGCTCGCCGACGCGGGCCGGCATGCCGACGCCATCGAGGTCGGGGCGACCGCGGTTCAGGCCGACCCACGGCGCGAGCGCGCCAGGCGGGCGCTGATCGAGGCGCACCTCGCAGCGGGCAACATCTCCGAGGCGGTCGCCGCCTACGACTCCTTCGTCGAGCTGCAGGCGAACGCCGGTTCGGTACCCACCGCCGAGCTTCTCGGGCTGTTCCCACCGTCGCCGGCGTGGCCGGTACTGCACGTCCGCCGCTCGATCATGCCGGCGATCCACCTGCCGGGGCTGCGGCAGGAGCACCCCCGCCGGCGGTTGAGTGCCGGCAGCGGTTACTCCGGCCGCGGCTGAGCCGCGCAGGTTTCAAAGGGCTGAGCCCCGGCAAGGCCTTACACGTCAGCCGCGGCCGGCCGACGCTGCGCCGGCAGGTCGTACGGACGACCCGTCCCGCCTGCCCAGCACCCGCTGGCTCCGTCGAGCATCGCGACGAACACGACGTGCGGCACGGTGAGCGCCAGCAGGATCGACAGCATCGGCACGAGCAGCGGGGTCTGCGCGGCGACGGCGACCAACACGACAGTCGCCACCAGCGCGCCGGTGGTGGGCACCGCCGCTGCCGTGACGAACCGGCGCACCGGCGCCCTCCAGCGTCCGGCCCGCAGGTCGGCCGTGTTGCGCGGGTCGGCCTCCACCATCCGGGCCAGGTGCCGCAGCGAATGCCAGGCGCCGAAGTAGACCCCGAACGCGGCCAGCGGCGGCGTGGTGGCGAACAGGGCCAGCAGCACGACGAGCTCGACGACGACAAGACGTCGCCCACGTCGCCAGGCCCGCACGCCGGTGACCAGGCAGGACAACCCGAGCAAGCACAGCAGCACCACCCTGACCGGCGGCGAGAGCAACGCCGTCACCTGCGGGTCGAACGCGTTCAGGGCAGGGTCGAGGGTGCTCGGCCAGCACACGAGGGGGAGTATCATCGACGGCCCTCCCCTGGCAAACACGGCGGCGGCCAGCTCCCAGCCCGTCGGCGCCGGCGCAGACTCGCGTTGGGCCTCGGTCACCACGTCGCCGAGGCCGAAGTGCACGACGGACACCAGCATCATCACCGGAAGCGCCCACGGTCCGACGAAGCTCAGCGCCGCCCACGCCAGCCCCGCCGCGGTGACGTAACCCGCGACCACGGTCACCATCCCGGCGCGCCGCAGCGCCGCAGCCCCGGCCCACCGAGGCACCAGATGGTCGGCGGCGCCGTGCGGCAGGCCGAGCAGGAAGCCCACCGCGAGCGCGACCGGTCCGGCTGCGGTCAGCACCTCGGGGATTGTCACGCCGGCGAGCGTGACCGCGATGACGGCTGCCAAAGACACCGCGGTCGCTGCGGCGGCGGGGGTCAACGGTGCACGCTGGGTGCGGACGGGCAGCGGCGGGTTCGGGTGCATGAGGCTCCTCGGGGGCCGAAACCGATGCAGGCAGCGCATCGGGGCCGGACCATCCACGGTGCCTCATCTGCTCGCCCGGCAAAGGGCCTTTCCGGAGGTCGCAGGCCTGCAGTCGGGTGATTCGGTGCAGACGCCGATGATCGTCAGCGCTAGTCTCAGGCTCGTCCCATTCCCGCTCGGGCCCAGGGACGAAGGAGTGCTCCCCGGATGCTTCTTCGCCGATCGCTCGCTCGCCGCATCGGCAGCGCCGTTGTGGCGCTCGTCTGCGTCGTGGGGACCGTCGCGTGTGGCACCTCGGCACCGCCGGCTCCGGCGCAGGTGGTCGGCCCTCCGCTGGCCGGCGAGCCGATCAGGGTGATGACCTGGGCACCCGCGAGTGGCCCGTCGCCGATCAACCACCCGGATGTCGCGGTGGTCGCGCTGGCGTATGCGAACATGGTCAACAACCAGGGCGGAATCGGCGGCCGGCCGCTGGAAGTGCTGGTCTGCGACGAGCACGGGGAGCGTGGAGCTGCCCAGACGTGCGCCGAGCGGACAGTGGCCGAGGGCGTCGTGGCCGTGGTCGGGTCGGTCAGCGTGAACGCGCAGGCCTACCTTCCGGTCCTCGACGCTGCGGGCATCGCCTATGTCGGCGGTGTCCCGTTGTCCGAGCCCGACTACACCCACCCGATCTCGTTCCCGATCGTCGGTGGTGCGCCGGTCGCCAGCGTCGGCGCAGGCCTGCTTGCTGTCCGGCCGGGCTGCCAGCGCGCGGCGCTGGTCCGCCAGGACATCGCCTCCACGGCCCGAGCCACCAACTACCTGCAGGCCGGCCTCGCGGTGGAGGCGACCACGCTGGTCGCCGACGTCGAGGTCCCGGCCGGCAAGGAGGACCTCACGCAAACGGTCGGCCTGGCGACTGCCGAGAGCGACTGCATCGTGCTGTACGCCCCTGAGCAGGACGTCCAGCGGTTCCTCTCGGCGTTCCAGCAGGCGGGCGGACGGCAGCGAATCATCAGCTTCCCCAACTCGCTGACCACCCGGGTGGCGGCACAGTTCCCGGCCATCGCTCGCGACGCCGGGATCGTGGACTTCTTCCCGCCGGTGGGCAACGCGGTCTGGACGGGCTACCGCGACGCCATCGCCCGCGCCCCCGACCGCGACGGGGTCGACCTGAGCGGCACGGTGCAGCGCAACACCTGGGCCGCGTACGAGGTGTTCACCCGCCTGGCCCGCAAGCAGGCCGAGCTCGGCGCCGCCACCATCCTCGCGGCTCTTCGCAAGGCCTCCGCGGTGGACACCGACGGCCTGTTGCCGACGCTCAACATGCGCGCACCCCACCGCAAACCAGGGCTGGAACGGTTGTTCAACCGTTCGGTCTACTACCTGCGCTTCGCCAACGGTGCACTCACCGAGCGCCAACCGGGCTTCATCGACGCGACGCCGGCGCTGAGCAAGGCCACCCTGCCCCTTCCTCAGAATGCCGGGTAGGACCCGCGATGGCAGCATCGAGCCCATGAGCCCGAACAGCACCGCAGAGCAAGCGGTGATCGACGCGGTCCCCACCCAGCTGCTGATCAACGGCAGGTGGCGGGCGGCGCAGCGCGACGCCACCTTCGCGGTGGAGGACCCGGCGACCGGCAAGGCGATCGCCGACGTCGCCGATGCGACAC
>JACDBJ010000011.1 GCA_013695005.1 Pseudonocardiales bacterium | reverse complement strand
AGGCCGAGCAGCTCGCCGCGGAGGCCACCCAGTGGAAGCAGGCGGGCGACCGTCTCAAGACGATCCTGGACGAGTGGCGTGCCGTCCGCGGCGTCGACCGTAAGACCGACGAGGCGCTGTGGAAGCGATTCTCCAAGGCCCGTGACACCTTCAACCGGCGTCGGGGCACTCATTTCGCCGAGCTGGACCGCCAGCGCGGGGCGGCCAAGACCCGCAAGGAAGAGCTGATCGCGCAGGCCGAGGCGATGGTCGAGTCCACCGATTGGAGCCAGACCGCCGCGCGCTACCGCGAGCTGACGACCGAGTGGAAGGCGGTCGGCCGCACCCACAAGGACACCGACGACTCCCTCTGGCAGCGGTTCCGGACCGCGCAGGACGCGTTCTTCAAGCGCCGCTCGGCGGTGTTCTCCGAGCGGGACGCCGAGTTCACGGCGAACGCCGCCGCGAAGGAGGCCCTGCTAGGCGAGGCCGAACGCATCGACCCGGCCGACGCCGACGCGGCACGCAGCAAGCTCCGCACCATCCAGGACCGGTGGCAGGCCATCGGCAAGGTGCCACGGGAGCGCATCCGCGAGCTGGACGACCGGCTGCACGCCGTGGAGACCAAGCTCCGTGAGGCCGCCGAACGCCGGTCGCGCCGTACCGACCCGGACGCCGAGGCGCGGGTCGCCCAGTTCCGCGATCGGGTGGCGCAGTTCGAGGCGCAGGCAGCCAAGGCGCTCGCCGCCGGCGACACGAGCCGCGCCGAGCAGGCGCAGAGCCAGGCCGCGCAGTGGCGGGAGTGGCTCGCCACCGCGGAGGAGTCCGCCAGGCAGCTCTAGCCGGCGCACTCGCCCGCAGCGGGCGCATCCTCGCGGGACCAGGCCAGCCGGGTCCACGTGGCGGTGAGCAGCACGATCGAGATCCACGCCAGCACCAGGCCGGCGCCGGGGCCGGCGCCGACGGTGCCGGCTGCGACGGAGCCCGTCTGCCGCGACCAGATCGCCAGCGCCCCGTCGACGATGGAGAACCCGCAACCCACCGCGCACAGCCACGCCAGCGCCCACCGCCGCGAGACGAGCGCCGCGATCGAGATCACCACGCCGAAGCCGACCGACGTCCAGGAGAACAGCCGGGGCAGCGGGCCCACACCGGCGGCCCCCAGCAATGCATCAAGCCCGGACTGCTCGCCGACCCACGGCACAGTCAGCGCGAACAGCAGCATCGCGACGCCCGAGAGGATCACCACGGCCGACGACCCCGGCTGGATGCGGCGGGCCAGCAGTCCACGAACACCCTGCGCGCGGCGGGGCTCAGAACGCAACGCCCCCAGCTCGGCGTCCAGCTCCGCATCGAGCCGCGCCAGCTCCGGTGGCACCTCCGCGCCGCTCACCGGGCGCATCCCGATGTCTGCGCCGCCAGCGGTGCGGCGGGCGGTCCGAACCCGGGCAGCCCGAGCCCAGCCGGCGCAGCCACCCCGGATACGACCGGCTCGTCGTGCCGGTCCCCCGCCCGGGTGCGACGGTGCGCTGCCAGCGGCCCGTCGGCCACGAGGTGATGCGGCGCGGCGTAGGTGATCGTCGTGTGTACGACGTCGCCGGGCCGGACCGCTGCGTCACCGGGCACGAAGTGCACCAGCCGGCCGTCCCGCGCCCGCCCGCTCATCCGGGCCGTCGCGCCGTCCTTGCGGCCCTCACCCCGCGACACCAGCACCTCGACCTCACGCCCGACCAGCGTGCGGTTCTGCTCCCAGGAGATCTGCTCCTGCAGCTCGACCAACCGGTCGTAGCGGGCCTGCACAACGGCCTTGGGTACCTGGTCGGGTAGGTCCGCGGCGGGCGTCCCGGGTCGCGGCGAGTACTGGAAGGTGAACGCGCTCGCGAACCGCGCGGTGCGGACGACGTCGAGCGTGGCGTCGAAGTCGGACTCGGTCTCACCGGGGAAGCCGACGATGATATCGGTGGTGATCGCGGCGTCCGGCAGCGACTCCCGCACCTCTGCGAGGATCGAGAGGTACCGCCCGGCCCGGTACGAGCGGCGCATCGTGCGCAGCACGGCGTCGGAGCCGGACTGCAACGGCATGTGCAGCTGCGGGCACACCACCGGCGTGTCAGCCATCGCGGCGATCACGTCGGGGGTGAAGTCGCGCGGGTGCGGCGAGGTGAACCGGACGCGCTCCAGCCCGTCGATCTCCCCGCAGGCACGCAGCAGCTTGGCGAACGCGCCACGGTCGCCGAAGGACACCCCGTAGGAGTTGACGTTCTGGCCGAGCAGCGTCACCTCCAGCACGCCGTCGGCCGCCAGCGCCTGAACCTCGGCCAGCACATCGCCCGGTCGGCGGTCGACCTCGCGCCCGCGCAGGGACGGCACGATGCAGAACGTGCACGTGTTGTTGCAGCCGACCGAGATCGACACCCAGCCGGCGTACGCGGACTCTCGACGAGCCGGCAGCGTGGACGGGAAGACCTCCAGCGACTCCAGGATCTCCACCTGAGCGGTGTTGTTGTGCCGCGCCCGCTCCAGCAGCGCCGGCAACGAGCCGATGTTGTGGGTGCCGAACACGACGTCCACCCACGGCGCGCGGCGCACGATCGTCTCGCGGTCCTTCTGCGCCAGACAGCCCCCGACCGCGATCTGCATGCCCGGACGCGACGCCTTCACCGGACGGAGGTGCCCGAGGTTGCCGTAAAGCCTGTTGTCGGCGTTTTCCCGGACCGCGCAGGTGTTGAACACCACGACATCGGCGGAGTCGGCGCCGTCACCGGTGGCGCGCACGTATCCCGCCGACTCCAGCAGCCCGGCGAGCCGCTCTGAGTCGTGCGCGTTCATCTGGCACCCGTAGGTGCGGATCGCGTAGCTGCGGGTCATACCCATCCCTGCCAGCCTACGGCCGGGGCCGCGCAGCGCCGCTGACACCCTGGTGGCATGACTGCATACGTGATCGCCGAGATCGAGGTGCTCGACGAGGTCGAGGCGCGGCGCTACCGGGACCTGCCGCCGCGTCGATCGCCAGGCACGGCGGCCGCTACCTCGTCAGGGCGGCGCAGCCGGACATGCCGGAAGGCGAGTGGCCACCGCGGCAACGGATGGCCGTCATCGAGTTCCCCACGATGGACCAGGTCCAGGAGTGGTACGCCTCGGCCGACTACGCCGAGGCACTCGCCGTCCGCGGCGACGCCCTTGCCTCGCGGCGGCTGCTGTTCGTCGAGGGTGTCGACTGACCCAACTGGCAGGATGACTGCTGACCCGCCGGCAGGCGATGCGCGGGGCGGGGCTGGCCGGGGTCACGGTGCTCGCCGCATCCTGCGGCACGTCGTTCGACGACGTCCGGCTCACCATCGCCACCGGCGGCACCCAGGGCGTCTACTACGCGCTAGGCAACGCCCTGGCCCAGGCCTGGCACGAGCGGCTGCCGCTGGGCCGGCGCCCGCAGGTGCTGTCCACCGACGGCTCGCGGGCCAACCTCGACCTGCTCGACGCGGGGACGGCCGACGTCGTGTTCAGCGCCGCCGACGCCGCCGCGCTGAACCTGTCGGCCAGCGTCCCCGACGAGTCCCGCAGACCGGCCGCGTTGGCGCGGCTCTACGACGACGTGGTGCACGTCGTGGTCCGGGCCGACAGTCCTGCGGTCCGGCTCGCCGATCTCCGCGGGCTGCGGGTCTCCGTCGGAGCCGCCAACTCCGGCGTGCTGCTCATTGCCCCATGCGGGTGCCGTGGAACCGCCTCGGCCACCCGCCGGCCGCCACCCACCGGAC
>JACDBJ010000008.1 GCA_013695005.1 Pseudonocardiales bacterium | reverse complement strand
GAGTACGCCGACAACATCGAGCCACGCACATTGCTCGTGCAGTACCTACGAGAGAACGTCGGCAAGACCGGAACCGTCATCGGGTGTGACACCAGCAACTGCGGGGCGTGCACGGTCCACCTCGACGGCCGCAGCGTGAAGTCGTGCTCGGTGCTCGCCGTGCAGGCCAACGGCTCCGAGGTCACGACGATCGAGGGTCTGGAACGCGACGGCAAGCTGCACCCGATGCAGGAGGCCTTCACCGAGAGCCACGCGCTGCAGTGCGGCTTCTGCACCCCCGGGATGATCATGCAGGCAATCGACCTGCTCGGGGACAACCCCGACCCCGACGAGCATGCGGTGCGCGAGGGCCTTGAGGGCAACCTCTGCCGCTGTACCGGCTACCAGAACATCGTCCGCGCCGTGCAGAGCGCCGCGCAGAAGATGAAGCCCGGCGCGGCCAGCTCGCCGGAACGGACGTCGACTTCGGTCGCGGGAGGCGGTAACTGATGACCACCACGGTCGAGCCCGGAACCGAGTTCGGTAAGTCACGCACTCGCAAGGAAGACGCCCGGTTGATCACCGGACGCACCAAGTGGACCGACAACATCAGCCCGACCGGCACGCTGCACCTGGCGATCGTGCGCAGCCCGTTCGCGCACGCCACGATCACTAACGTCGACACCTCGGGCGCCACCGAGCTGCCGAACGTGGTCGCGGCATGGAGCGGTGCCGACCTGGATGCCGAGCTCGGCGCCATGCCACACGCCTGGCCGATCACCGAGGACGAGCACAACCCCCGCCGGCCACCGATGGCGATCGACACCGCGCGCTTCGCCGGTGAGGCGGTCGCGATCGTGATCGCCCGCGACGCTGCCACCGCCAAGGATGCGGCCGAAGCGATCGTCGTCGACTACGACCCGCTCGAGCCGGTACTGGACATGGAGGCGGCGCTGGCCGACGGCGCCACCCTGGTGCACCCGGATATCGGCACCAACCGCAGCGCGTTGTGGGTGTTCGACTCCGGCGACGCCGGCAGCGGTGAGAGCGCCGACGCCAACATCGCCGCGGCGCAGGCCGACCCGGACTCGATCGTCGTGAAGCGCCGGTTCCGCCAGCAGCGGTTGATCCCGTCGTTCATGGAGCCGCGCTCGGTCGTCGTGGACCCGACGGGAGAACAGTTCACGATTTGGTCCTCCACCCAGGTGCCGCATTTCGTGCGGGTGTTCGTCGCGCTGAACTTCGGTATCCCGGAGCAGAAGCTGCGGGTGGTCGCCCCGGACGTCGGCGGCGGCTTCGGCGGGAAGCTGCAGGTCACGCCCGAGGAGTACCTGACCGTGCTGGCCGCCAAGAAGATCGGCAAGCCGGTGAAGTGGACCGAGACCCGCTCGGAGTCGCTGCTGTCCGGCCACCACGGCCGGGACCAGATCCAGGACATCACGGTGGCCGCGCGCAAGGACGGCAAGGTCACCGCGATGAAGGTCGAGCTAATGGCCGACATGGGGGCGTACCTGTCGCTGCTCGGCGGCGGCACCCCGATCCTGGGCGCCTTCATGTTCAACGGGCCCTACAAGATCCCGGCCTACCACTTCGCCTGCACGACGGTCTTCACCAACAAGACGGTCACCGACGCCTACCGCGGTGCTGGCCGGCCGGAGGCGACGTTCGGTGCAGAGCGGATCATGGACGAGGTTGCCGCCGAGCTGGGCATGGAGCCGATGGAGTTCCGCAAGAAGAACTGGATCCAGCACGAGGAGTTCCCGTTCACCACGGTGGCGGGGCTGACCTACGACTCCGGCAACTACGAGGCGGCGACGGCCAAGGCCGAGGAGCTGTTCGAGTACGCCGCGCTGCGGCGCGAGCAGCAGGAGCGGCGCGAGTCCGGTGACCCGGTGCAGCTCGGCATCGGCATCTCGACGTTCACCGAGATGTGCGGGTGGGCGCCGTCGCGGCTACTGGGCCAGCTGCGCTACATCGCCGGCGGCTGGGAGCACTCGAACATCCGGATGCTGCCTACCGGCAAGGTCGAGGTCATCACCGGCACGACGCCGCACGGGCAGGGCCACGACACCACCTGGAGACAGATCGCGGCCGATGCGCTCGGCGTGCCGTTCGAGGACGTCGAGGTGCTGCACGGCGACACCTCGATCGCCTCGCGCGGGCTGGACACCTACGGTTCCCGTTCGGCGACGGTCGGTGGGATCGCGGTCGTCAACGCTGCGAAGAAGGTGATCGACAAGGCCCGCCCGATCGCCGCCCACCTGATGGAGGCCTCCGCGGAGGACATCGAGTTCGCGGCCGGCAAGTTCTCCGTCCGGGGCACCGACAAGGGCATGACGATCCAGGAGGTGGCCTTCGCTACCTTCGCGGCGCACGACTACCCCGAGGATCTCGAGGCCTCGATCGACGCGGACGCGACCTTCGACCCGGTGAGCCTGTCCTTCCCGCACGGCACGCACCTGGCCGCGATGGAGGTGGACACCGAGACCGGGCTCGCGAAGCTGCGTGCCTACGTCTGCGTCGACGACGTCGGCACGGTGATCAACCCGCTGATCGTGGAGGGCCAGGTGCACGGCGGCCTCGCCCAGGGCATCTCCCAGGCACTGTTCGAGGAGGCCACCTACGACGCGGAGGGGACGCTGATCAGCGGCACGTTCGCCGACTACACGATCCCGTCGGCGGCGGACCTGCCCAGCTTCACCACCGACCGCACCGAGACGGCGGCGACGACGAACTCGCTGGGCGTCAAGGGCGTCGGCGAGGCGGGCACGATCGCCTCGACCCCGGCCGTCGTCAACGGCGTCGTGGATGCCATCCGGCACCTCGGCGTGACCGACGTCGAGATGCCGTGCACCCCGCAGCGGGTGTGGAACGCGATCCAGCAGGCGCAGGGGCGAGCCACCCACGAGGCGCCGGACGCACACTCACCCGGCGGCGGCCTCGGCTCCGTCGACCCCAACCAGCCGCAGGCAGGTGCCCAGTGATCCCGTCGAAGTTCGACTACGTCCGCCCGTCCAGCGTGGACGAGGCGGTGGCGGCGCTCGCGCAGGGCGGCGAGGACGCCAAGGTGCTGGGCGGCGGGCAGAGCCTGCTGCCGGTTCTGCGGCTGCGGCTGGCCACGCCGTCGGTGCTGGTCGACCTCGGCGGCATCGCGGAGCTCCGCGGGGTGCGGGAGGACGGTGACCGCATCGCCATCGGCGCCATGACGCCGCATCACGAGGTGCTCAACGACGACCTCGTCGGCGAGCACGTGGCGTTGCTCGCCAAGGCGACCGCGACGGTGGCCGACCCGCAGATCCGGCACCTGGGCACGCTCGGTGGCGCACTGGCGCACGCCGACCCGGCCGGCGACCTCGGCTCCGTCGCGGTGGCGCTGGACGCCGAGCTCGTCATCGCCGGCTCGGGCGGCCGGCGGACGGTGCCGGCGTCGGAGTTCTTCACCGACTACTTCACCACGGCGATCGGCGAGGGCGAGGTCCTCACCGAGGTGCGGTTCCCGCGCTACACCGGGTGGGGCAGCCACTACGAGAAGATGAGCCGCACCGCCCAGTCGTGGTCGATGGTGGCGGTGGCGGCGGCGCTGCGGGTCGAGAGCGGCACGATCGCCGAGGCCCGCGTCGGCCTGGCGAACATGGGCTCCACCCCGATCCGGGCCAGCGGTGTCGAGCAGGCGCTGGTGGGCCAAGCGGCGAGTGCGGAGTCGGTGCGAGCTGCCGCGGCGCACGCCACCGACGGCACGTCCGCGCCTAGTGACGGCGACGCGGCCGCGGCCTACCGCGAGCACTTGGCCACTGTGCTCACCGGCCGGGCCGTGCTGGCGGCGGCGGGTTAAGGGGTCGCGTGAAACTGGAGAACGACTTCACCGTGCCGGCCGGCATCGACGCGACGTGGCAGGCGTTCAACGACCCGGAGATGGTGGCGCCGTGCTTCCCGGGCGCGACGCTGCAGTCGTTCGAGGGTGACTCCTTCACCGGGACGGTGAAGGTCAAGCTCGGGCCGATCTCGTTGACGTACCAGGGCAAGGGCACATTCGTGGAGCGCGACGAGGCGAACCACCGGATCGTGATCGACGCCCAGGGGCGGGACTCCCGCGGGAACGGGACGGCCGGCGCCGTCGTCACGGGCACCCTGACACCGCAGGGTGACTCCGAGACGGCGGTCAAGATGATCACCGATATGACGATCACCGGCCGCCCGGCGCAGTTCGGCCGGGGGATGATCTCCGACATCAGCGACAAGATCGTGGGGCAGTTCTCCGCCGCGCTCGCCGAACGGCTCCGCGGTGCGACGGTGGCCGCGGAACCCGCCGCGGAGGCGGGCATGTCGTCCGACACAGCGGCGCGGCGGCCGTCGCCCACGGTGCGACCGGCACCAGCGGACGCGCAGGTGCCGGCTGCTCAGGCACCGCC
>JACDBJ010000576.1 GCA_013695005.1 Pseudonocardiales bacterium | reverse complement strand
GAGAGCGGTAGCGGTGGGATTTGAACCCACGGAGGGCGTGAACCCTCACACGCTTTCGAGGCGTGCTCCTTAGGCCGCTCGGACACGCTACCGCCGATCAGGGTAGCCGAAGCGGGCTCGGTCGAGGCTGGCGGTGGGAGGTGGACGCCGCGGTAGCGGTGGCCTAGAATTCTGGTCTATGAGCACGTTGCCGCTGTCGGAGGTCAAGGCTCGGCTGTCCGAGATCGCGGACGAGGTCGGACGCACTCACGAGCGCGTGCACATCACCAGGAATGGTCGCGAGTACGTAGTGCTCATGGCTGCCGAGGATCTCGAGTCGATCGAGGCCACTCTCGAACTCCTTGCCGAGCCCGACGCGCAGGACCGCATCCGGAGCGCTGAGTCCGACGTGGTCCGTGGTGACGTCCTCGACGAGGCCGACATGCGCGCACTGCTCGTAGAACGTGGCGAGAGCCAGCCAGAGTGACCTATCGCGTGCGGGTCGCGCGCGGAGCGGCCCGTCAACTCGCGATGCATCTCCCGGAGCCCACGGCTACCGCATGCGTCGAGTTCCTGTACGGGCCGCTCGCGGCCGAGCCGCACCGGGTGGGAGCCCCGCTTCGCGCCCCGTTCGAAGGGCTCTACCGCGCGCGGAGGGGTGAGTACCGCGTGCGATACCGGATCGACGAGGACGACGCCAGGACGGTCACCGTCCTGGACATCAGTCGCCGCCGCGACGCCTACCGGTGACCACTGCGTTCGGCGCTCGGAGTGGCTAGGGGCGGTGGGCGGCGAAGAACGACTCGAGCAGCGCGGCGCACTCCGGCGCCAGCACCCCGCCGACGACCTCCGGCCGGTGGGTCAGCCGGCGGTCGCGCAGCACGTCCCACAGCGAGCCGGCCGCACCGGTCCGCGGCTCCCAGGCGCCGAAGACGACCCGCGAGACACGAGCCAGCGTGATCGCGCCGGCGCACATCGTGCACGGCTCGACCGTCGCCGCCAGCGTGCAGCCGTCCAGCCGCCACGAGCCGAGCACCGCCGCAGCCTCGCGCAGCGCCAGGATCTCGGCGTGCGCCGTCGGGTCACCAAGAGCTTCGCGGGCGTTGCAGGCGCGGGCCAGCTCGCGGCCGTCAGCGTCCACCACGACGGCGCCGATCGGCACGTCGTCGCTCCTCAGCGCCAGGTTTGCTACGTCAAGCGCCTGCCGAACAAGCTCGGCGTCGACCGGCGGGGTCACCGGTTGCCGACGACCTCGGCAAGCTCGTCGGCGAAGCCGCAGCGCCGGCCGATAGCGGCCAGCTGCTCGTCGGGGTAGAGCTCGACCTCGGCGGCCAGCACCTCGAGCTCGTCGGCGGGCAGCCCGAGGTCGGCCAGGATCGACAGGTCGCCCTCCGGCCACGGGTCGTCCTCGAGCGTGTCGTCTCCTGGTAGGTCCACCCGCAGCAGGTCGAGCACGTCGGCGGCGACGTCGTAGTCCAGCGCGGCGACCGCGTCGGACACCATCAGCGACACCCCGCCGGGCACCGGGCGCAGCAGTACGAAGAACTCGTCGTCGACGTCCAACAGGCCCAGAACGGCGCCCGTGGACCGCAGCCCGCGCAGCTCGGTGATCGCGGTGTCCAGGTCGACGAGCGCCTCGGGGCTCAGCGACGAGCAGCGCCAACGGCCGTCCTCCCGGACCGCGGCAACCGCGAATCCGGGCAGGGCCGACTCCCGCACCTCGGATGCCGCCGGCACGCTCTGCACTGCCATAGCTCTACGGTAAGCCCAGTCGGGAGTGTGGTCCAAACCACATCATGAACTTCTTTCTGCCGTCGCGAACCCGTGATGCCAAGATCGGGGCATGCCCCTGGCCACCCCGGACGGCCTGCTCACCGGGCTTGTTGAACAGGCAACAGAACTGCAACCCAGGACGGTCGCGCTGCGCCGCGCTGTGCACCTCCGCCCCGAGCAAGGACTGCTCCTCCCCGAGACCCAAGCCGCCGTCCTCACCGAGCTCGCCGACCTGCCGCTCCAGGTGCATACCGGCCGACTGCTCAGCTCGGTGGTCGCCGTGCTGGACGGCTCCAGACCAGGTCCGACGGTGCTGCTCCGCGGGGACATGGACGCCCTGCCGCTGACGGAGGAGACCGGTTTGCCGTTCGCGTCGCAGGTCAGCGGCACGATGCATGCCTGCGGTCACGACACCCACGTCGCGATGCTGGCCTCGGCGGCCCGGCTGCTTGCCGCCCGGCGCGACGAGCTGGCCGGGCGGGTGCTGCTGATGTTCCAGCCCGGCGAGGAGGGCTACCACGGCGCCCGGCACATGATCGACGAGGGCCTGCTGGGCGTCGACGGCCCCGCTGGCGTGCCGGACTGGGCGTTCGCGCTGCACATCAGCGCGAAGGTCGCCTCCGGCCAGGTGCGCACCCGCCCTGGCCCGATCATGGCCGCTGCCGACGTGCTGAAGGTGACGGTCACCGGCCGCGGCGGGCACGCGTCGGCCCCGCACGACGCACTGGACCCGGTCCCGGCGGCCGCCGCGATGGTGGGCGCCCTGCAGACAATGATCACCCGACGGGTGGACGCCCTTGACCCTGCCGTGCTGACGATCGCGCACATCCGGGCCGGGTCGACGTCCAACATCATCCCGGAAACCGCGTTCCTGGAAGGAACGCTTCGGACGCTCTCGGACCCCGTCCGCACCTTCGTGCTCGACGGGCTGCACCGCGTCTGCACCCATACCGCCGCGGCGTACGGCTGCACCGCGGAGATCGAGATCGTGCCCGGTTACCCGGTCACGGTGAACGACCCGGACGCGGCCGAGCGGATCGAGCGGCTGGCGAGAGCCGTGCTCGGCGCCGACGCGGTGAACCCGATGGCCGAGCCGATCATGGGCGCTGAGGACTTCGCCTACGTGCTGCAGCACGTGCCGGGGGCGATGGCGTTCGTCGGCGGGTGCCCGCCGGGCAGCGACCCGGACACCGCCGCGCCGAACCACTCCAACCGCGTCGTCTTCGACGAGGACGCCATGGCCAGGGGCGTCGCGACATACGCGGCGCTCGCGCTCGACGTCCTGCGAGACTCGGGGCGTGCGCCTGCATGACGTGGCTGCGGCCATCGCCGCCGGAGAGCTCTCCCCGGTGGATCACGTCTGCGACGTGCTGGGGCGGTTGGAGGCCGACCGGCTCGGCTTAGTGATCACCATGGACGCCGAGGACGTACGGTGGCAGGCCGAGGTGCTCGCCGGCGAGCTGGCCGCCGGGTACAGCCGAGGTCCGCTGCACGGCGTCACGGTCGGCGTCAAGGACATGATCGACGTCGCCGGACTGCCGACCCGATGCGGCTCGGCCG
>JACDBJ010000574.1 GCA_013695005.1 Pseudonocardiales bacterium | reverse complement strand
GGCGGTGCGGATCTCGTAGCCGTCGATGCGCGGCCCGGAGTTGCCGTACGGGGTGTTGAGCACCAGGTCGACCCGGCCGGCCAGGATCTCGTCGACGATGTTGTCCGGCCCCTCGAAGTGCTTGCGGACCACGGTGGCGGCGATGCCGTGCCGGTGCAGCACCTCGGCCGTGCCGGAGGTGGCCAGGATCTCGAAGCCGAGGTCGGCCAGCCGCTTGACCGGGAAGATCATCGCTCGTTTGTCCTGGTCTGCGACCGAGACGAACGCCCGTCCCGACATCGGCAGCGAGCCGTACGCGCCGGCCTGCGCCTTGGCGAACGCCTGGCCGAAGGCGATGTCGATGCCCATCACCTCGCCGGTGGACTTCATCTCCGGCCCCAGCAACGAGTCGACGCCCAGCCCCTCCGGCGTGCGGAACCGGTGCCAGGGCAGCACCGCCTCCTTCACCGAAACCGGCGAGCCCGGCGGCAGCTCGGCGCCGTCACCCTCGGCCGGCAGCAGCCCCTCGGTGCGCAGCTCGGCGATCGTCGAGCCGAGCATGATCCGGGCGGCCGCCTTGGCCAGCGGCACCGCGGTCGCCTTGGACACGAACGGCACGGTGCGGCTCGCCCGCGGGTTCGCCTCCAGCACGTAGAGCACGTCGTGGTGCAGCGCGTACTGCACGTTGAGCAGCCCGCGCACCCCGATGCCGTGCGCGATGGCCTCGGTGCTGCGCCGCACCGCGGCGAGCACGCTGCGCCCCAGCGTGATCGGCGGCAGGGTGCACGCCGAGTCGCCGGAGTGGATACCGGCCTCCTCGATGTGCTCCATCACCCCGCCGATGTAGACCTCGTCGCCGTCGCACAGGGCGTCGACATCGATCTCGATGGCGTCGTCGAGGAACCGGTCGACCAGCACCGGGTGCTCCGGGCTGACCGCAGTGGCCCGCTTGATGTAGTCGGCCAGCGTGGAAGGCTCGTAGACGATCTCCATGCCGCGGCCGCCGAGCACGTAGGACGGCCGCACGAGCACCGGGTAGCCGATCTCCGTGGCGATCTCCCGAGCCTGCTCGAACGAGGACGCCATGCCGTAGCGCGGGGCGGGCAGCCCGGCGCGCTCCAGCACGGCGCCGAACGCGCCGCGGTCCTCGGCGAGGTGGATCGCCTCGGCGCTGGTGCCGACGATCGGTACCCCGGCCGCGGTCAGCCGCCGCGCCAGCCCGAGCGGGGTCTGCCCGCCGAGCTGGACGATCACGCCGGCGACGGTGCCGGACTCGCGCTCGGCGTGGATCACCTCCGTAACGTCCTCGAAGGTCAGCGGCTCGAAGTAGAGGCGGTCGGCGGTGTCGTAGTCGGTGGAGACGGTCTCAGGGTTGCAGTTGATCATGACGGTCTCGTAGCCGGCGTCGCGCAGCGCCATCACGGCGTGCACGCACGAGTAGTCGAACTCGATGCCATGGCCGATCCGGTTCGGCCCCGAGCCAAGGATGATCACCTTGGGCCGGTCGGGCTGCGGCGCGATCTCCGACTCGGCCGCTGGGTCGGTCTCGTAGGCGCTGTAGTGGTACGGGGTGTGGGCTGCGAACTCCGCGGCGCACGTGTCGACGGTCTTGTAGACCGGCCGGATGCCGTGCTGATGGCGGAGCGCTCGGGCTGCGTCCTCCCCGGACGTACCACTGCCGAGCTCCGGTCGCAGTGCGGCGAGCTGACGGTCGGACAGCCCGTGACGCTTGGCCCGGCGCAGCAGCTCCGCGTCCAGCTCCGCGGCGTCGATGATCTCCGCCCGCAGCTCCACGAACGCCGCGAGCTGGTCGACGAACCATGGATCGAGCCCGGACTGCGTCGCCACCTCGGCCACCGACTGGCCGCCCCGGAGGGCCCGCTCCACGGCGTAGATCCGCCCGTCCGTCGGCGTCGCGACGTCCGGCTCACCGTCGGGGTCCGGCACCGTCCAGAACCCCGCGGCGTCGGTCTCCATCGATCGCAGCGCCTTGCCCAGCGCCTCGCCGAAGCTGCGGCCGATCGACATTGCCTCGCCGACGCTCTTCATCGTCGTGGTCAGCACCGGGTCCGCGCCGGGGAACTTCTCGAACGCGAAGCGCGGAATCTTGACCACGACGTAGTCCAGCGTCGGCTCGAAGGCGGCCGGTGTCTCGCCGGTGATGTCGTTTTCGATTTCGTCGAGGGTGTAGCCGATGGCCAGCTTCGCGGCGATCTTGGCGATCGGGAAGCCGGTGGCCTTGGACGCCAGCGCCGAGGACCGCGACACCCGCGGGTTCATCTCGATCACCACCAGCCGCCCGGTCTCCGGCTGCACGGCGAACTGGATGTTGCAACCGCCGGTGTCCACGCCGACCGCGCGCAGCACCGCGATGCCCATGTCGCGCATCCGCTGGTACTCGCGGTCGGTGAGCGTCATGGCCGGCGCGACGGTGATCGAGTCACCGGTGTGCACGCCCATCGGGTCGACGTTCTCGATGGAACAGACGACGACGACGTTGTCGGCGCGGTCGCGCATCAGCTCCAGCTCGAACTCCTTCCAGCCCAGGACGCTCTCTTCGATGAGCACCTCGTGCACCGGGCTGGCGGCGAGCCCGGCACCGGCCAGCCGTTCCAGCTGCGCGGCGTCGCGGGCCATGCCGGAGCCGAGGCCGCCCATCGTGAACGACGGCCGGATCACCACCGGCAGGCCGAGCTCGGCGACCGCGGCAAGTACCTCGTCCATCGAGTGGCAGACCGCGCTGCGCGGCACGTCACCGCCGACGGACTGCACGATCTCCTTGAACTTCAGCCGGTCCTCGCCGCGCCGGATGGCCTCGATGTCCGCGCCGATCAGCTCGACGTCGTAGCGCTGCAGCACGCCTGCCTCGTGCAGTGCGACCGCCGTGTTCAGCGCGGTCTG
>JACDBJ010000543.1 GCA_013695005.1 Pseudonocardiales bacterium | reverse complement strand
ACGGAGGTGGCCGCCCAGCTGCGGGCGGCGCGGGAGGTGTCGGGTCGGGGCCGGCTGCTGGTGGCGTTCCAGCCGCACCTGTTCTCCCGAACCAAGGCGTTCGCCGCCGAGTTCGGCTCGGCGCTTGCGCTGGCCGACGAGGTCGTCGTGCTGGACGTCTTCGGCGCCCGGGAGGACCCCGAGCCGGGCGTCAGCGGTGCGCTGGTGGCCGACGCGGTGCCGCTGCCGGCCGAGCGGGTGCACTACGTGCCTCGGTGGGCCGACGTGCCGCGGGTGCTTGCCGGGCTGGCAAGGCCGGGCGACCTGGTGATCACGATGGGCGCCGGCGACGTCACCGTGCTCGGCGCCGAGATCCTCACCGAGCTGGCGGCCCGGCGGTGACGAACCGATGACCACCCGCCAGGCTGCACCTGCCGCTGGGCATTTCCCCGACACGTCGAAGGGCGCGGGGGAGCGGGCGCGCTACCGCAGGCGGCGCCGGCTCGCGCTGGCGGTCGTCGTGCTGGTCGTGGCGGCCGGTCTAGCCGCTGTCGTGCGCTACGTGCTGGTGTCCTCGAGCCTGCTGGTCGTCGAGCACGTCGAGGTCACCGGCACCGCCGTTGTGCCCCTCGCCGACGTCCTGGGAGCCGCCGGGGTCACCACCGGCACGCCGCTGTACTCCGTACCGGTCGCCGATGTGGCCGCCAGGGTGGCCTCGCTGCCGGGTGTGGCCTCGGTCGAGGTCTCCCGCGACTGGCCGGACACGTTGCGGCTGCAGGTGACCGAGCGGGTGGCGGTGGCGATCACCGCTACCGCCCAGGGCCCGTGGCTGGTGGACGACAGCGGGCTGGCCTACGCCCCGGCAGCGTCCATCCCCGCGCCCGCACCACCGGCCCTGCCGTTGCCGACACTGGTCATCGCGCAGGTGGCGCCGCAGGACACCGCAACGAAGGCAGCTTTGGCCGTGCTGGCCGCGCTGCCCGAGGGTGTGCATCGCGAGCTGCAGAAGATCGAGGCAGACACCCCGTCGATGGTGGTGCTCACCCTCAGCGGCAACCGGCAGGTGCGCTGGGGTCCGGCCGGTTCCGCCGAGGAGCTCGCCCGCAAGGCGGCCGTGCTGACCCCGCTGCTCTCCCAGCGCGGCAGCGTCTACGACGTGACCAGCCCCGACCTGCCCACGATCCGCCGGTGAGATCAGACCCGAGATCGGGCCCGAGATCCGCTCGCGGCCCCGGCGCGCCTGCTGGACCGCTGCAGTGCCCGCCCATAGCGTGTGAGCGCGAGGCACGGCGACGGACCGAGCTCACGCCGACGATCGCGGCTGAGTGGGTCAGGGACTGGCCGATCCGACTGGAAGGTGCCGCATGACGCCCCCGCACAACTACCTCGCGGTGATCAAGGTGGTCGGCATCGGTGGTGGCGGCGTGAACGCCGTGAACCGCATGATCGAGGTCGGGTTGCGGGGCGTCGAGTTCATCGCGGTCAACACCGACGCGCAGGCGCTGTTGATGTCCGACGCCGACGTCAAGCTCGACATCGGCCGGGAGCTGACCAGAGGCCTAGGCGCCGGGGCGAACCCCGACGTCGGCTTCCGCGCCGCCGAGGACCACCGCGAGGAGATCGAGGAAGTCCTCAAGGGCGCCGACATGGTGTTCGTCACCGCGGGTGAGGGCGGCGGCACCGGCACCGGTGGCGCACCCGTGGTGGCCGGCATCGCCCGCGAGCTCGGCGCGTTGACCATAGGGGTTGTGACCAGGCCGTTCACCTTCGAGGGCAAGCGTCGAGCAGGCCAGGCCGAGGACGGCATCGGCCAGCTCCGCGACAAGTGCGACACCCTCATCGTCATCCCCAACGACCGGCTCCTGCAGCTCGGCGACGTCGGCGTCTCGCTGATGGACGCGTTCATGTCCGCCGACGAGGTCCTGCTCTCGGGTGTCCAGGGCATCACCGACCTGATCACCACGCCCGGCCTGATCAACCTCGACTTCGCCGATGTCAAGAGCGTGATGTCCGGCGCAGGCAGCGCGCTGATGGGCATCGGCTCTGCCCGCGGCGAGGGGCGGGCGGTCACCGCGGCGAGCAAGGCGATCAACTCGCCGCTGCTCGAGGCGTCGATGGAGGGCGCCCGCGGGGTGCTGCTGTCGATCGCCGGCGGCTCAGACCTCGGGTTGTTCGAGATCAACGAGGCTGCGTCGCTGGTCCAGGAGTCCGCCCACCCCGAAGCCAACATCATCTTTGGCACGGTGATCGATGACTCGCTCGGTGACGAGGTGCGGGTCACTGTTATCGCCGCCGGGTTCGACGACGGTGCGCCGACCCACAAGAAGATCGCCCCGGAGGCCGGGCGCGCCGAAGCAGTGCGCTCGGGCGCCGTGGTCGGCCCCGCGGTCGCCGACCCGGCGTTGGCCATCAACGACTTCACGTCGGCGAAGTCGAGGTTGATCAGGCCGGGCGTGGTGATCAGTTCGGTGATGCCGGAAACGCCCTGCAGCATGACCTTATCGGCCTGCTTGAAAGCGTCGAGGAC
>JACDBJ010000511.1 GCA_013695005.1 Pseudonocardiales bacterium | reverse complement strand
GGTACGGGCCGAGCGCGAGGTCTGCCAGCCGCTGCGACACCAGCACGGCCATCTCGGTCGTCGCCGACACTCCGGCGGACACCTCCACCGAGCCGCCGGAGCGGGCGCTGAACGCCGCGCCCAGCGGACCGGCGACGAACTCCACGATCGTGCTGGGGGCGACGAGCTGGAGCTGGTCGGGGGCCCCGGATGCGGAGCGGACGGCTGCCTCGGCCTCCGCGCCGAGTGCCACCATCTGCGCCGCGATGGTTATCAGCCGGCTGCCGCCCGGCGTCAGCACCATGCCGTTGCGCTCGCGCACGAGCAGCGCGTCCCCGAGGTAGCGGCGTAGCGCGGCCAGCGCCTGGGACACCGCCGGCTCGCTGACCGACAACGCGCCGGCAGCCGCCTTGACCGAACCCAGGCGGGCTACCAGCACGAACGCGCTCAGCTGCGTCAACGTCATCGCGACTAGTCTTCTCCGTGGGTAACTAACCGAAGCCTTATTTGCAGATTGTCACCCTGATACTGCCTCAGCAAGATGCGAGCAGAGCAACGGGAGAGTGTTCGTGTGCAGGTGCCGGCCCAGTTCGAGTACGAGCGAGCGAGCAGCGTGGAGCACGCGATCGCGCTGCTGGCCAGGCACGGTCCCGAGGCCAGGGTGCTCGCCGGCGGCCACAGCCTCATCCCGATGATGAAGCTCCGGCTCGCCGAGCCGGAGACGCTCATCGACATCAACGACCTGAGCGAGCTGGCCGAGATCGAGGTGCAGGGCGACGAGCTGTGCATCGGCGCGATGGCCAGGCATGCCGACCTGCTCGCCTCCGAGGTGGCCGGCAGCCACTACCCGATCCTGCACGACGCCGAGCACGTGATCGCCGACCCGGTGGTGCGCAACCGGGGAACCGTCGGTGGCTCGGTGTGCCAGGCCGACCCGTCAGAGGATCTGTCGGCTGCCTTCGCCGCCATCCAGGCCACCGCCGTGATCCAGGGCGCGGACGGCACCCGGACGGTGTCGATGCGCGAGTTCTTCACCGGTCCGTACGACACAGTCGTCGGGCCGGCGGAGCTGCTGGTCCAGCTGCGGGTGCCGATCCACCCCGACGGCGGCAGCGCTTATGTGAAGGTCGAGCGGCGGGTCGGGGACTGGCCGGTCGCCGCCGTCGGCGCCGCCCTGCGGCTGGGACGGCGCAACAAGATCACCGACGCCGGGATCGGGATGACCGCCGTCGGAGCGGCGCACTTCGTCGCCGCCGAGGCCGAGGCCTACCTGCGCGGCAAACCGGCCACCGAGGAGCACTTCGCGAAGGCCGGGGAGATCGCCGCCGCACACTGCAACCCTTCGGCCGACCAGCGCGGCCCGGTGGACTACAAGCGGCACCTGGCCGGCGAGCTCACCCGGCGGGCGCTGCGCGGAGCCGCCGAGCGGGCCATGGCGCGGGCGGTCTGACATGGAGATCTCGATCACCGTCAACGGCGAGGACTATCGGCGCGACGTGGAGCCGCGGCTGCTGCTGGTGCACCTGCTGCGCGACAAGCTGCGGCTGACCGGCACGCACTGGGGGTGCGATACCTCCAACTGCGGCGTGTGCGTGGTGCTGCTGGACGGCGTTCCGGTGAAGTCGTGCACGGTGCTTGCGGTGATGGCCAGCGGCCGGCAGGTGCGCACGGTGGAGGGGCTCGAGCGCTCGGACGGCCTCGACCCCGTCCAGCAGGGGTTCATCGACCGCCACGGCCTGCAGTGCGGCTTCTGTACCTCCGGGATGATGATGACCGCGCGCTGGCTGCTGGACCACAACCCCGACCCGTCCGAGCGCGAGATCCGTGAGGCGATCTCCGGTCAGGTCTGCCGCTGCACCGGCTACGAGAACATCGTGCGCTCGGTCCGTCGGGCCGCCGAGCTGGAGGCCGGCTCGTGACCGCAACGCAGATCCCGGCGCGGGTTCCTACCCCGACCCCCACGCCGGTCGGCTACGGCTCGATCCCGCGCAAGGAGGACGCCCGCTTCGTCCGCGGCCGCGGCAGCTTCGTCGACGACGTCCAGCTGCCCGGCATGCTCTACGGCGCGGTGTTGCGCAGCCCGTACGCGCACGCCCGGATCGTCTCGGTCGACATCAGCGCCGCGGAGGTGCACCCGAAGGTCCGGGCGGTGATCACCGGCGACATGCTCGACAAACGCGGGATGGCCTGGATGCCGACGCTGTTCGGCGACGTGCAGGCGGTGCTGGCCACCGACAAGGTCCGCTTCCAGGGCCAGGAGGTGGCCTTCGTCGTCGCGGAGGACCACTACGCCGCCCGCGACGCGCTGAGCCTCATCGAGGTCGAGTACGAGCCCCTGCCGGCGCTGGTCGACGCCAAGCTCGCGCTGGCGCCGGACGCCCCGCTGATCCGCGACGACCTCGACGGCCGCACCGACAACCACGTGTTCGACTGGTCGGCCGGCAACAAGGCAGCCACCGATGACGCGTTCGCCACGGCGGACGTCGTGGCCGAGTGCGAGATCCTCTACCCCCGCGTGCACCCGGCGCCGATGGAGACCTGCGGCGCGATCGCCAGCCTGGACAGGGTCAGCGGCAAGCTCACCGTCTACGCCACCAGCCAGGCACCGCACGCACACCGCACGATGTACGCGCAGGTCACCGGCCTGCCGGAGCACAAGATCCAGATCATCGCGGGCGACATCGGCGGCGGGTTCGGCAACAAGGTGGCGATCTACCCCGCGTACGTCTGCGCGATCGTCGGCTCGATCCTCACCGGCTGCCCGGTGAAGTGGACCGAGGACCGCTCGGAGAACCTGATGAGCACCGCCTTCGCCCGCGACTTCCACATGCACGGCGAGATCGCCGCCACCTCCGACGGCAAGATCCTGGCGCTGCGCGCGAACGTGCTGGCCGACCTCGGCGCGTTCAACGGGACAGCCCAGCCGACCAAGTTCCCGGCCGGCTTCTTCCACATGTTCACCGGGTCCTACGACATAGCCGCGGCGCACTGCGAGGTGCGCAGCGTCCATACCAACAAGGCGCCCGGCGGCGTCGCATACTCCTGCTCGTTCCGGATCGCCGAGGCGTCCTACCTGCTCGAACGCATGGTGGACGTGCTCGCCCACGACCTGGGGATGGACCCGGCGCAGCTGCGGATGCGCAACCTGCTGCGCCCCGAGCAGTTCCCCTACACCTGCGCGACCGGCTGGGAGTACGACTCCGGCGACTACCCCACGACGCTGCGGCTGGCCCTGGAGATGGCCGGGTACGACGAGCTGCGCCGCGAGCAGGCAGCGCGTCGGGAGGGCGGCGGGGACGCCCCGCTGATGGGCATCGGGCTCAGCTTCTTCACCGAGGCGGTCGGCGCCGGCCCGCGCAAGATGATGGACATCCTCGGGCTCGGCATGGCCGACGGCGCCGAGCTGCGGCTGCATCCCACCGGCAAGGCGGTGCTGCGGCTGTCGTGCATGTCGCAGGGCCAGGGCCACGCCACGACGTTCGCGCAGATCGTGTCGCAGGAGCTGGGGATCTCGCCGGACGACATCGAGGTGGTCGAGGGCGACACCGACCAGACGCCGTTCGGGTTGGGGACCTACGGCTCGCGCTCGACAGCCGTGTCCGGCGGCGCGGCGGTCGTCGTGGCCCGCAAGGTGCGCGACCGTGCCCGGATCGTCGCGGCCGCCATGCTCGAGGCGTTGCCCGACGACCTGGAGTGGGCCGAGGGGCGGTGGCAGGTCAAGGGCGTCCCGAGCACCGGCAAGGCCATCGCGGAGATCGCCACGGCGGCGCACTCCGGGCTCGAACTGCCCGAGGGTGTCGAGGGCCACCTCGACGCGACCACGGTCTACAACCCACCGAACCTGACCTACCCGTACGGCGCGTACGTCTGTGTGGTGGACGTCGATCCCGGTACCGGCCAGGTCAAGGTTCGGCGCTTCGTCGCGGTGGACGACTGCGGCGTGCGGATCAACCCGATGATCGTCGAGGGGCAGATCCACGGCGGGCTGGCCGACGGCGTGGGCATGGCGCTGATGGAGCTGATGGCCTTCGACGCCAACGGCAACCACCTCGGCGCCTCGTTCATGGACTACCTGCTGCCGACGTCGATGGAGTGTCCGTCGTGGGAGCTGGGGCAGACGGTGTCGCCGTCGCCGCACCATCCGATCGGCGCCAAGGGGATCGGCGAGTCCGCGACGGTCGGCTCGCCCGCGGCGGTGGTCAACGCCGTGCTGGACGCGATCGGCGTGCGGCACGCGGACATGCCGTTGACTCCGGCGCACGTGTGGCGCGCGATGCAGGGCCGCGCGCTGCGTACCGACGTGGCTCTCGAGTGATGCTCGCGCTGCTGCCCTGGTTCGACGCGAACGCCCGCGACCTGCCGTGGCGGCGGCCGCAGACGACGCCGTGGGGTGTGCTGGTCAGCGAGTTCATGCTCCAGCAGACGCCGGTCGCGCGCGTCGAGCCGGTGTGGGACGACTGGCTGGCGCGCTGGCCGGTGCCTTCCGCGCTGGCCGCCGCGAGCCGGGCGGACGTGCTGCGGGCGTGGGGCAAGCTCGGCTACCCGCGGCGGGCGCTGCGGCTGCACGCCGCGGCGGTGGTGATCGCGTCGGAGCACGACGACGTGGTGCCGGCGGAGCTAAAGGTGTTGGAGGCGTTGCCTGGGGTCGGCAGCTACACCGCCCGGGCGGTGGCCGCCTTCGGATACGGCCTGCGGTGCCCGGTGGTCGACACCAACGTGCGGCGGGTGGTGGC
>JACDBJ010000504.1 GCA_013695005.1 Pseudonocardiales bacterium | reverse complement strand
CCGAGGTGCACTACGTCTCGGACTCCGGACGCCGCGAGGTCATCGCCACCTACCGGCCCAACCCGCCCGTGCAGCGGGTGGTCGAGACCGCGATCAAGTTCGGGCCGCATGCGCTGCTCGTGCTGACCGCCGCGGAGTGGCTGCTCGGCCGATGGCGGCGCATGCGGCCGTAAGCTCCCAGTGTGGACGAGGTGCGGCTCGGTGACGTCGTACTGCGCAACCGGTTGGTGACCTCGTCGAGCCTGCTGGGCTACGGGGTGTCCAACTCGACGCTCGTGCCGTACGGGATGAGCCCGATCGCGCTGTTCGTCGACCTCGCCCGCTTCGGTGCGGTGACCACCAGGACGTTGACGGTCCAGCCGCGCGAGGGCCACTTCACCACCCGCGACGACTGGCCGCTGACCGCGCTGCCCGGGCTGCTGCGGCGCTACGCCACCGTGCTGCGCGGCACCGACGGCGGCTGGGTGAACGCCTTCGGGTGGTGCAACGTCGGCATCGACGCCTACCTGCGGGACTACTACCCGCGCACCCGCGACCATCGCACGATCATCTCCGTGGGCGGATTCTCGGCCGAGGAGTTCGTGCAGCTCGTGGACAAGGTCAACTCCGCGGTGCCGGCCGGCGACATCGCCGCGGTGGAGTTCAACGTGTCCTGCCACAACGTCAACTTCGACTTCTCGGCGATCCTGGGCTCGGTGCTGACCGAGGCGGTGCCCCGCAGCGCCCACCCGGTGATCCTCAAGCTGTCGCCGGACTACGACTACCTGGCCAACGCCAGGCAGGCCGCCCGCCACGGCGTCAGCGCACTCACGGCGATCAACACCGTCAAGGCGCTGCGGCTGAACCCGCGCACCGGCGTCCCGCTGCTGGCCAACCGCTACGGCGGGCTGTCCGGCCGGGCGATCAAGCCCATCGGGCTGCGGGTGGTCGCCGAGCTTCGCGACGCCGGCGTGAGGCTGCCGATCATCGCCAGCGGCGGCATCCGAACCGCGGACGACTGCCGGGAGTACTTCTGGGCCGGCGCTGACGCGGTCAGCCTCGGTAGCGCGACCTGGCTGGCGAGCTACCCGGGCTACGCGCTGGCGCCGCTGCACGCGCTGCGGATCCGCCGCGTCCTGCGCGCCGTGCAGCGCTACCAGCCCGCGTCGACCACCCCGGCGGACCCCGACCTCGACGGCGTCCACCCGCTCCGCCGCGCCGACCATCCATGATCACCGGTTCGTTGCGTTCCAGCGTCACCTGACGACGCCGGACGACACCTAACTGGCGATCTTGCTCGAGCGCCCCGGCGGCCACGGCCGCGACAACCGGGCCAGGGCGGCGGCCTACCCTGGGATGCACCATGGCTGACCCGTCCACGTACCGCCCGGCGCCCGGGAGCATCCCGGACGAGCCGGGGGTGTACCGCTTCTCCGACGTCGCCGGCCGAGTCATCTACGTCGGCAAGGCGAAGAGCCTGCGCAGCCGCCTGAACTCCTACTTCGCCGACCTCGCCATGGCACATCCGCGCACCCGACAGATGGTCACCACGGCCGCCGACGTGTGTTGGACGGTGGTCAGCACCGAGGTCGAGGCGCTGCAGCTCGAGTACAACTGGATCAAAGAGTTCGACCCGCGGTTCAACGTCCGCTACCGCGACGACAAGTCATACCCGGTGCTCGCGGTGACCGTCGGCGAACAGTACCCGCGGCTGCACGTCTACCGCGGCCCGCGCCGCAAGGGGGTGCGCTACTTCGGCCCGTACGCGCACGCCTGGGCGATCCGGGAGACGCTCGACCTGCTGCTGCGGGTGTTCCCGGCGCGCACCTGCACGGCCGGGGTGTTCCGCCGGCACGGGCAGATCGGCCGGCCCTGCCTGCTGGGCTACATCGACAAGTGCTCCGCGCCGTGCGTCGGCAACGTCACCGCCGACGAGCACCGCGACATCGTCGAGGACTTCTGCGAGTTCCTCTCCGGGCGCACCGACAAGATGATGCGCAACCTCGAACGCGCGATGAACCAGGCGTCGGGCGAGCTGCAGTTCGAGCGGGCGGCCCGGCTGCGCGACGACCTGGGCGCGCTGCGCCGCGCGATGGAGAAGCAGGCCGTCGTGCTCGGCGACGGCACCGACGCGGACGTGGTGGCGTTTGCCGACGACGAGCTGCAAGCGGCCGTTCAGGTGTTCCACGTGCGCGGCGGCCGGGTCCGCGGCCAGCGCGGCTGGGTGATCGACAAGGTCGAGCCGGCGGACACCGCGACGCTGGTCGCGCAGTTCCTGGTGCAGTTCTACGGCGACCAGGTCGCCCTCGGTGGCTCCGCCGATGACGCCGCCCAGCCGATCCCGCGTGAGGTGCTCGTCCCCAGGCTCCCCGGCGACGCCGACGCGCTGACCGAGTGGTTGTCCGGGCTGCGTGGCTCACGGGTGAGCCTGCGGGTGCCCCAGCGCGGCGACAAGCGGGCGCTGGCCGAGACGGTCGCGCGCAACGCGTCGGAGGCGTTCGCCCTGCACAAGCTGCGCCGGGCCGGCGACCTCACGGCGCGCTCCGCGGCGCTGCAGGAGATCCAGGACTCGCTCGGGCTCGACAGCGCGCCGCTGCGAATCGAGTGCATCGACGTCAGCCACGTCCAGGGTTCTGACGTGGTGGCCTCCCTGGTGGTGTTCGAGGACGGGCTGGCCAAGCGGTCGGACTACCGCCGCTTCGAGGTCCGCGGCGGTGCCGACGGCGGTGACGTCGCCGCCATCGCCGAGGTCGTGCGCCGGCGGTTCCGCCGCTTCCTCGTCGAGACGTCCGAGCAACGCGCCGGCATCGACCCGGACACCGGGCGGGCCCGCAAGTTCGCCTACCCGCCTAACCTGCTCATGGTCGACGGGGGCGCACCCCAGGTGGAGGCCGCGATGGACGTGCTGGCCGAGCTGGGGATCACCGACGTCGCGGTCTGCGGGCTGGCCAAGCGGCTCGAAGAGGTGTGGCTGCCGGCCGAACCCGAGCCGGTCATCCTGCCCCGCACCAGCGAGGCGCTGTACCTGCTGCAGCGGGTACGCGACGAGGCCCACCGCTTCGCGATCACCTACCACCGGCAGAAGCGCTCGGTGCGGATGACGACCTCCGCGCTCGACGACGTGCCGGGTCTCGGGCCGTCGCGGCGCAGGGCGCTGCTCAAGCACTTCGGGTCGGTACGCAAACTGCGGCAGGCCGACGCCAGGGAGATCGCCGCGGTACCCGGGATGGGCCCGTGCACCGCCGCGGCCGTGCTCGCCGCGCTCAACGGTTCCGACGCCGCTGAAATGCCGGACGCCGCGAAACAGGAGGCGACGTGACCGAGCCGCACCGCGCGGTCCCCGCCGCCGCGGCGGCCACCGCCACCCCCGGGATCGAGGTTGCGCTGGTCAGCGGCCTGTCCGGGGCCGGCCGCAGCACCGCGGCGAAGGTGCTGGAGGACCTGGGTTGGTTCGTCGTCGACAACCTCCCGCCGGAGCTGATCGCCACCATGGTGGAGCTCGGCGCCAGGGCCCGCGGCGAGGTCACCAAGGTCGCCGTGGTGATCGACGTCCGGTCCCGCGCGTTCACCGCCGACCTGTCCGCCGTGATCAAGGACCTCGACGCGAGCGGCTACAAGCCGCGGTTGCTGTTCTTGGAGGCCAGCGACGCCGTGCTGATCGCCCGCTTCGAGCAGGTCCGCCGGAGCCACCCGCTGCAGGGTGACGGCCGGCTGGCCGACGGCATCGCCGCCGAGCGCGAGCTGCTGCGACCGCTGCGCGAGGACGCCGACATGGTCGTGGACACCAGCCGGCTGTCGGTGCCGCAGCTGCGCTCCACCATCGAGCGGTCCTTCGGCAGCGAGGCCAGCAACCGGACCAGGGTGACGCTGCTGTCCTTCGGCTTCAAGTACGGCCTGCCGATGGACTCCGACATGGTCGTCGACGTGCGCTTCCTGCCCAACCCGTTCTGGATCCCGGAGCTGCGCGACCACACCGGCCGCGACGGCGACGTGCGCGACTACGTGCTCAGCCAGGCCGGCGCCGAAGAGTTCCTCACCAGCTATCTAGAGCTGCTGCGGCTGATCGGCGTCGGGCACCGCAGGGAGGGCAAGCGCTACCTCACGGTCTCGGTGGGCTGCACCGGCGGCAAGCACCGCAGCGTGGTCCTCGCCGAGGAGCTGGCCGCCCGGTTGGCCGGCGAGGACGGCATGATGGTCAGCGTCGTGCACCGCGACCTCGGCCGTGAATGAGCCGGCGCGCATGACACGGCCCCCCGACACGTCGTTGCGGGTGGTCGCACTGGGCGGCGGCCACGGGCTGTTCGCGACGCTCAGCGCGCTGCGGCAGATCACGGAGTCCGTGACGGCGGTGGTCACCGTCGCCGACGACGGCGGGTCGTCCGGCCGGTTGCGCGGCGAGCTCGGCATCCTGCCGCCGGGGGACCTCCGGATGGCGCTGGCGGCGCTGGCGAGCCACGACGCCGAGCACGCCCGCTGGAGCACGGTGTTCCAGCACCGACTCAGCGGCGACGGCGCGCTGGCCGGCCACGCCGTGGGCAACCTGCTGCTCGCCGGGCTGATCGA
>JACDBJ010000485.1 GCA_013695005.1 Pseudonocardiales bacterium | reverse complement strand
GCTCACCTGTGTGGTCGGCCAGCGACTGGGCCTCGGTCAGGTGGTCGGCGGCGTCGTCGTCGCGCCCATCACGGACCGACACCAGCGCGGCGCTGAGGTGCAGCATGCCGCGCGCCTGCGCCACGGTGGTGTCCTCCGAGGACGGTCCCGGCTCGGTGGCCAGCTCGTCGAGCACGGTCTCCGCGATCGCCTCGGCGCGCCGCCGGGCACCCAGCCGTCCCAACGTCATTGCGCGGCCCATCGCCATCAGCCCGACCAGGTCCGGGCGCTCCAGCCGCCGGGCGGCGTCATAGCCACGGCGGGTCGCGGTCACGGCAAGCTCGGCGTAGCCCAGCGTGCCGGCCAGTGCCCGCACGACGATCGTCGCCTGCACCAGGGCGGCCAACGCCGTCCGGCGGTCATCCTCGCCACCGGCTACCGCCTGGACGTGCAGCTCGGTGACCAAGGCATCGAGCCCGCTCGCGGCCAGGTCGAACCGCACATCATCGGCGTAGGCCAGCGCCTCCCCGGCGGCGCGGGCCAACTGGTCAACTGGCCGCGCGGCTACGTCGGGTACATCGTCCAGCGTCACGTCGTGCAGCGCCGCGCTGACCGCTGGGATAACCGCCGCTGCGGCTACCGACTGCCGATCCACCGCGAGGTACGGCTGCCCGGTCAGGTCAGCCACCGAGCAGCTCAGCGCCTGCGCCAAGTCCTCGATCAAGCCCCGGCGGATGAACCTGCGCTGCCCGGTCTCAAGCTTGCTCAGGTAGGACTTGCCGATCCCCGCCAAACCGGCGGTCTGCTCCAGAGAGAGCCCGCGCCGGCTGCGGACTCGCCGCACCCGCGCGCCGATAGCTTGATCGGCGGCCGTAGGTGCCGCCTGGTCGTCGGCCACGTCCCTTAGGCTACGGGCTGGCAATGGCCACATTGCGCCGTTCGGGCCTCGGCTGGGGTGGGGTGCCATGAATCGGCTGTTGCCGAGGGTAACGAGTTCTGCTTGCTCCGTAGCCGCGTCGACTGAGCGCTCGGCGCTGGCGACCGCCGGCAGCAGGTCGGACGCCGACCCATAGGGTGACGCGCGTGCGCGATCAGAACGAGCGCCCCGACGCGGGCGACACCACCCGGCGCTCGCCCTTCGAGCGCTTCGTCGAAGGCGCGTACCAGGTGGTCAGTCGCCCACCGTTCTTCCTCGTGTGTGTAGCGCTCGTGGTGATCTGGCTACTCAGCCTGCCGCTGTGGACCGATTCGAAGGAGTGGCAGACGTCGATCCACACGGTCGCGAGCGTCATCACGTTGCTGCTGGTAGCGCTGTTGGAGAACGCCGGGCGCCGCAGCGAGGAGGCGGCGCAGGAGAAGCTGAACGTGATCGCCGAGGCGCTCGCCGCGCTGATGACCTCGCACTCCGTCCAGGATCCCAAGCTCGGGGAGGCCGTGACCAGGCTGCGCGACGCGGTCGGCCTCGAAGAACGCCACTGACCCGGGGCGGCGCTATTGTTCGCCAGCGGGGCCGTCCACGTTGATCACGGCAGGCCCTTCCCCGGCTCTGACCACGACCAGGTGGCTCTCGGCGTCGCCCGGGTTGCCCTCGCGGTGGATGGCCCCCTTGGGAACGAACACGAAGTCACCCTCGGCAGCGTCGGCCACGAGCTTGCCGCCGGGTCCGGACTCCATCCGGAGCATCCCGGACACGACATAGATGCAGGAGTCGTAGTCGCCGTGGTGGTGCCATCCGGACATCGCGCCCGCGTCTGTGCTGGCGTGGCCGGCCCACATTCCGTCCACGGCGAAGGCCTGCTCCCGGGTGATACCGGACGTCGGTTCACCGGGGACGCGGTCCTGCGGGCGTACCAGGTGTGCGGGATCCGACTCAGCCATTTCGCGACTCCTCTCAGGGGCAGGGCTCGTCAGGGGCAATGCTCGCGCCAGGCGTTGGTGATCGGCAACCGGCGGTCGCGGCCGAATGCCTTGAAGCTGATCTTCGTGCCGGGTGGGTACTGGCGTCGCTTGAACTCGGCGTGGTCGACCATCCGGATGATCTGCTCCGCGAGCGCCGGCTCGTAGCCGGCGTCGATCAGGTCGCACACCCCGCGGTCGGCCTCGACGTAGTGGTCGAGCACCTCGTCGAGCAGCTCGTAGTCCGGCAGCGAGTCGGAGTCGAGCTGGTCGGGCCGCAGCTCGGCCGACGGCGGCTTGGTGATCGAGCTCGGTGGGATCGGGGGAGTCTCGCCACGCCGGTCGGCCTGCTCGTTACGCCACCGCGCCAGCTGCCACACCAGCGTCTTGGGGACGTCCTTGATCGGCGCGAACCCGCCGACGGCGTCACCGTAGATCGTGGAGTAGCCCACGGCCAGCTCGGTCTTGTTGCCGGTGGCCAGCACGAGGTGCCCGTCGGCGTTGGACAGCGCCATCAGCACCACGCCGCGGCAGCGCGCCTGCACGTTCTCCTCGGCCAGGCCGGTGAGCCCGAGCTGCTCGACGAACACGCCCACCATGCCGGCGATGGGCTGCACCGAGAAGTGCAGGCCGGTCCGCTTGGCCAGCTCGGCGGCGTCGTCGCGGGAGTGCTCGGAGGAGTAG
>JACDBJ010000567.1 GCA_013695005.1 Pseudonocardiales bacterium | reverse complement strand
CCGTCATGCCGGCCGTGATGCATGCCGGCGCGGGAGGCGCCCCGGCAGCCACGGGGCCGCCCACCCAGCAGTTGCCGGTGCTCAGGCCGCGGGCGGCCGATGCCGAGCCGCCTCTTGAGGAGCCGGCGCCGCAGCCCCGGGTCCCGGCGATCTGGATCGTGGTCGCGGTCGCGCTGCTGGCCCTCATCGCAGGAGTCAGCCTTGTCTTCGGCCAGCGTGTGTCCCCGGTGGGCACCGCCGGTCCGACCGGAGCACCGGTCCGGGTCATCGACGTCGGCGACGGCCCGAACGACATCGCCATCTCCCGGCTCACCGATCGGGCCCTGGTCACCAGCGCAACCGGCCGCGAGATCTCCGTGATCGACACCGCCACGGAGTCGGTCGTGCAGGTCATCCGGCTGGACCGCTACATCTCCAACGTCGCGGTCACGAGCGACGGCGCCACCGCCTATGTCACCAACCCGGCCTCGGACGCCGTACTGGTGATCGACGTGGGGGCCGGGACCGTGAGGCAGACCATCACCGTCGGCGACATGCCCAGCGACATCCTGCTGACCGACGAGGACCGGCGCGCATGGCTCACCAACCGGACCTCCGGCACCGTGACCGTGATCGACGCCGAACGCAACATCGTGGAGGCCACGATCAAGGTCGGTGACCAGCCCGCCGGCCTGGCGATCAGCGCCGAGGGCAGGGAGATCTATGTCGCCAACGGAGGCGACAACAGCGTCTCGATCATCGACGTCCGCTCGCGCAAGGTGACCAAGACCGTCCCGACCGGCGGCGGCGGTCCGGTCGACGTCCTGCTCAGCCCGAAGGGCGTCTACTACTACCTGGCGAACGTCAAGGCCGGCACGGTGTCGGTGCTGGAGCGGGAGAGCAACAGGCTCGTGGCCACCGTCGAGCTGGGCGGTGAGCCGCTGCGCCTGGCGTCGGACGGAGAGCTCGTCTACGCGACCAACGGCAAGGCCAACGCGGTCGCCGTGATCAGCGCGGACGGGTAGCTCCTGGAGAGTCGCCCGGTCGGGGCGCGCCCCATTGGCATCGCGGTCAGCCCGGACGGCGAGTTCGCCTATGTGGCCAACTCCGAGTCGGACTCCGTGTCGGTGCTGGACATCCGCGGCGAGCGGTGAGGCGTCCTTCGGCCCGTTCGAGGCGCCGGCGCCGGGTCGCCTAGACTCGGCAGGAGCATCGTCGAACCCGCGCGTGAGGCCGGTTTCGGCACGTCAGCCCCCCGAAGGAGATCAGGTGAAGAGCACCGTCGAGCAGCTGAGCCCGACACGGGTCCGGATGAACATCGAGGTGCCGTTCGACGAGCTCGCACCGAACTTCGACCGTGCGTACCGCAAGCTCGCGCAGCAGGTGCGGATCCCCGGTTTCCGGCCGGGCAAGGCCCCCGCGCGCGTACTGGAGAGCCGCATCGGCCGGGGCGCCGTGCTCGACGAGGTGGTCAACGAGGTCGTGCCGGCGATGTACGCCGAGGCGGTGTCCGCCGGCGAGGTCCACGTGCTCGGCCACCCCGACATCGAGGTCACCAAGATCGACGATGGTGACCTGTTGGCATTCACGGCCGAGGTCGACGTCCGGCCCGACATGCAGCTGCCCGACCCCGCCGACATCGCGGTCACCGTCGACGCGCTCGAGACCACCGACGAGGAGGTCCAGGAGCAGCTCGAAGGCCTGCGGGCCCGGTTCGCGGTGCTCACCGAGGTCGAGCGTCCCGGCGGCGTCGGCGACTACGTGATCATGGACCTGGAGGCGACGGTCGACGGCGAGCCGGTCCCGGACGGCACCGCCAACGGCTTCTCCTACGAGATCGGCGCCGGCGGGCTGCTCGAGGGCCTGGACGAGGCCGTCACCGGCATGTCCGCGGGGGAGAGCACGACCTTCACCTCCACTCTGGTGGCCGGCCAGCTCGAGGGCGTCGAGGCCGAGGTAACCGTGGCGGTCTCGGCGGTCAAGGAACGCGAGCTGCCCGAGGCCGATGACGAGTTCGCACAGCTCGCCAGCGAGTTCGACGCCCTCGACGAGCTGCGCGAGGACCTGCGGGCGGGGCTACTCAAGCGCAAGGAGATCGCGCAGGCGTCCCAGGCGCGCGACGAGGTGCTGGAGGCCTTCGTCTCTGCCATCGAGGTGCCGCTGCCGGAGAAGATCGTCGACGCAGAGGTCGACGTGCGCATCCACGACGCCCTGCACTCCTTCGACCACGACGAGGAGCAGTTCGGCCACCTGCTCGAGGAGCAGGGCCGCACCCGCGAGGAGTTCGACGCCGAGGCGCGCACGGACGCCGAGCGGGCCGTGAAGGCTCAGCTGGTGCTCGACGCGGTCGCCGACGAGCAGAACGTCGTGGTGGGCGAGCAGGAGCTGACCGAGCGGGTCATCTACCAGGCGCAACGCTTCGGCATCACCCCGGAGGAGTATGTCCAGCGGGTGCAGGCCGCGGGCCAGCTCGGTGCGCTCTACGCCGACCTGCGGCGCGGCAAGGCGCTCGCCTCCGTTGTCCGGGGTGCAGTGATCACCGACTCCGCGGGCAACACGGTCGACATCGCGGCGCTCTTCGACGACGCCGCCGACACCGCCGCCGACGACGCCGACGAGGCGGCTGAAGAGGGTGCTGGCGAGACCTCCGACGAGGCGGGCGACGCCGGGGCCGAGGACGCAGCGCCCGACGCAGACAGCACCACCGAGCCGCAGCCGGCCAAGGCCTGAACCACCCGCCAGCCGGCTGCGCTGGCAGCGAACGCGGCGCGCGGCGGGACGTTATGGCGACGGCACCGCGTTAGGGTCGGTGACAAGCAAGGCAGCAGGCTCCGCGGCTCGCATGGGGCCACACCAGCCGAGAAAGCAGGGAGACGTGACGCAGCAGCACTTCGGCCGGTCCAACGTCGTCAACCGCAACAACGGGTTGATGACGCACTCCGACTCCGTGGCGGACCGGCTGCTCCGGCACCGCATCATCGTGCTCGGCCAGGCGGTCGACGACGAGATCGCCAACCACGTGTGGGAGCAGATGTTGCTGCTCGCGGCCGACGACCCGTCGGCGGACATCTCGCTGTACATCAACTCACCCGGCGGCTCGGTCACCGCAGGGATGGCGATCTTCGACACCATGCAGTCCATCGAGTGTGACGTGGCGACCTACGCGGTCGGTCTGGCGGCGTCGATGGGCCAGTTCCTGCTGTCCGCCGGCACCCGCGGCAAGCGCTACGCGCTGCCGCACGCGCGGATCCTCATGCACCAGGGCTCGGCCGGCATCGGCGGCACCGAGTCCGACATCGTCATCCAGGCGAAGCTCTACGCCTCGCAGAACCGTGAGCTGGCCGAGCTCACCGCCAGCCACACGGGTCAGTCGGTCGAGCGCATCATCACCGACTCCGACCGGGACCGGTGGTTCACCGCCGAGGAGGCCCTGGAGTACGGCTTCGTCGACCAGGTCGTCACCCGCGCCGGCCAACTGCCCGTCACGGACTAGCTGAACCCCCAGTCATTCGAGGAGACACACTCGTGACACCCGAGTTAAGCCCCCAGTCGCGCTACTACCTGCCGTCGTTCACCGAGCGCACGAGCTACGGGATGAAGGAATCCAACCCGTACAACAAGCTGTTCGAGGAGCGGATCATCTTCGTCGGCGTGCCGATGGACGACAGCTTCGCCAACGACGTGATGGCCCAGTTGCTGTGCCTGGAGTCCAACGACCCGGACCGCGACATCACCATGTACATCAACTCGCCCGGCGGGGAGATCACGGCGATGACCGCGATCTACGACACCATGCAGTACGTCCGGCCGGACATCTCGACGGTGTGCCTCGGCGAGGCGGCGTCCGCGGCGGCCGTGCTGCTGGCGGCCGGCACGCCCGGCAAGCGGCTGGCGGTGCCCAACGCCCGCATCCTGATCCACCAGCCCTCGGCGATGAGCAGCGGGCGGGCCCAGATCACCGACCTGGAGATCCAGGCTGCCGAGATCTCCCGGATCCGGCGGTTGATGGAGGAGATCCTGGCCAGGCACACCGGCCAGTCGGTCGAGCAGGTGCACACCGACATCGAGCGTGACAAGTTCCTCACCGCCGAGGGCGGCAAGGAGTACGGCATCGTCGACGACATCATCCAGAGCCGCAAGCTGTCGGCTGTCAAGTGAGCGTTGCGGGCCACCGGCTCCAGGCCGCCGGTGGCGCAGCTCGCCGACACGTCGCCGATTGGGGGGCGGTTTGCGCTCCCCGATCCGGCGCATTGACGGGTACGGTCACGCACAGGCGCGCCACCGCGGTGCGTCGGAGGGGATCCGGGGTTCGCACTCATGGCACGTATCGGTGACGGCGGCGACCTCCTCAAGTGCTCTTTCTGCGGGAAGAGCCAGAAGCAGGTCAAGAAGCTTATCGCCGGTCCCGGCGTGTACATCTGCGACGAGTGCATCGACCTGTGCAACGAGATCATCGAGGAAGAGCTGGCAGAGGCCGGTGAGGTAAAGCTCGACGAGCTGCCCAAGCCCGCCGAGATCCACGAGTTCCTCGACTCCTACGTGATCGGCCAGGACACCACCAAACGCACGCTGTCGGTTGCGGTCTACAACCACTACAAGCGCATCCAGGCCGGCGACAAGGGCCGCGGCACCGACGGCGGTGACGGTGTCGAGCTGGCGAAGTCCAACATTCTCATGCTCGGGCCGACCGGCTGTGGGAAGACCTACCTGGCGCAGACGCTGGCCAAGCTGCTCAACGTGCCGTTCGCGATCGCCGACGCCACCGCGCTGACCGAGGCCGGCTACGTCGGCGAGGACGTCGAGAACATCCTGCTCAAGCTGATCCAGGCCGCGGACTACGACGTCAAGCGGGCCGAGACCGGCATCATCTACATCGACGAGGTCGACAAGATCGCCCACAAGAGCGAGAACCCGTCGATCACTCGCGACGTCTCCGGTGAGGGCGTCCAGCAGGCGTTGCTGAAGATCCTCGAGGGCACCACCGCCTCGGTCCCGCCGCAGGGCGGCCGCAAGCACCCGCACCAGGAGTTCATCCAGATCGACACGACGAACGTGCTGTTCATCGTGGCCGGCGCGTTCGCCGGCCTGGAGAAGATCATCGGCGACCGGGTGGGCCGGCGCGGGCTGGGCTTCGGCGCCGAGATCCGCTCCAAGAACGACCTGGAGACCACCGAGAACTTCACCGACGTCATGCCCGAGGACCTGATCAAGTTCGGCCTGATTCCGGAGTTCATCGGCCGGCTGCCGGTGGTGGCCTCGGTGTCCAGCCTGGACAAGGAAGCGCTGGTGCGCATCCTCACCGAACCGCGCAACGCGCTGGTCAAGCAGTACTGCAAGCTCTTCGAGATGGACGGCGTCGAGCTGGAGTTCTCCTCCGACGCGCTGGAGGCGGTGGCCGACCAGGCCATCCTGCGCGGCACCGGCGCTCGCGGCCTGCGGGCGATCATGGAGGAAGTGCTGCTGCCGGTGATGTACGACATCCCCAGCCGCGACGACGTGGCAAAGGTGCAGGTCAACGAGCAGACCGTGCGGGAGAACGTGAACCCGACGATCGTGCCGCGTCAGCCCGCCCGCCGTGAGCGCCGCGAGCGCTCTGCGTAGCAGGTCCGGGTAGCCCTGCCGATCTGCGGGGCGTAGCTGCCACCCCAAACCGCCATTTGGCTCCACAACGCGCCTCTGCTCGTACCCCCAACCGCCATTTGGCTCCAAACGGCGCTCAGCCGGGCAGGAACGACAGCCGCACGGTGCGCACGGGGTTGTCGACGTTGGTATCCACGAGGCACAGCGACTGCCACGTACCCAGTGCCAGGTGTCCGTCGAGCACCGGCACCGACAGCGACGGCGAGATCAAGGCCGGCAGCACGTGGTCTCGGCCGTGGCCGGGGGAGCCGTGCCGGTGCGTCCACCGACCGTCTCCTGGCAGCAGCTCGCGCAGGGCGGTGAGCAGGTCGGTGTCGCTGCCGGCGCCGGTCTCGATCACCGCGAGCCCAGCCGTGGCATGCGGTACCCACATGTTCAGCAGTCCGTCGCGGGCGTCGTGGCGTTGCAGGAACTCCGCTGCCGTGCGGGTCAGGTCGACCACGGCCTCGGACCGTCCGGTCGTGAGCTCGATCTCCTCGCTGTCCACCCCGGCCACGCTAGGCGATCTCGCTCACCCCGACTCGCGCGCCTCACGGCCCATGATCGCCAGCTCAGTGGGTACCAGGGTCAGGTTGAGACGCGTGGCGGCACTCAACTGGCGATCATGGAACGGCGAGCGGCGAGCGGCTTCCGGCTCAGAGCTGGCCGGGGAACGGGGGGATCACGGGCGTCTTGCCGGCGAGCTGCCGCCACCGCGCCGCACGAACTGTGTCGTCGGTGAGGGCCAGCACGGCGGCCTTGCGCAGGACGGCGTCGGTGCTGCGCTCCAGCACCGACCGCCACGCCGCCGCGGTGTCGGACTCCGCGACGACGGCCAGCTCCAGCGCCGACGCCCGGTCGGTGACGGGTTGCGGCGTCCGGTACGCGGCCTCGGCCGGCACCGGCCGAACGCCGGCGGCGGTGAGCAGTGCCTCGATCTCGGTGCGCCGGGTGCGGTGGGCCGCCGCCCCCTCGATCGCCGGCCTGTCCAGGTCCGCGGGTAGGAAGGCCACGATCAGCGAGTAGCTCCACACCGCGGCGTGCTCGGCGGCCAGTGCGTCCTGCAACGCCGCCGCCGTGCTGGTGTCCTTGGCGACCTCCGAGGACGCGGCCAGCCCGGCCGACGGCGACAGCGGTGACGGCTGCGGGCTTGTCACCCGAGCACCGCG
>JACDBJ010000399.1 GCA_013695005.1 Pseudonocardiales bacterium | reverse complement strand
GTCGAAGACTGCGACCTGGACAACCGCCGCGCCCTCACGTCGCTTGCATCGAAAGCGACCAGGGAACGGTTTAACGAGGAATTCACCCGGCGGTCAAGGGGGATGGCGGCGGCGGTCCGGGCGACGCGCAGGGCCAGCTCGCCCGCGCGCTCGATGTCACCGGCGGCGTGATGACAGCGCGCCGGCGGCAAGCAGGCGAGGCACGTTCGTGCGTTCCGGGGGACGACTCGCCGTACGGGCCAACACCTCTGATCTGATCGTCGTGGGGTTGGTTCGAATGGCGTAGGCCAGCACCGGGCCAGGTCGCGAATACGGGCTATGACTGGTGACCAAGGACCGCTGGGCGCAGCCCACCGGCGGCGGGGCTTGCTCGGTGCGGCGGCGGCGGTGTTGGCCGTGGCGGGGGTCGCGCTGGTCACGGTGGCGCTGCTGCTGCCTGCCTCCACTCCGGCCCCTCCGCAACCCCCCGCCGTCACCGTCGGCGCGCCCGGCACCGAGATCGCTGCGCCGAGGTCGGTTTACCCCGCGGTGCCCCCGGCGGCCGCATCGACCGGGCCGGTGCTGGCGCGGTCGCTGCCGGTGTCGCTGGACGTCCCGTCGATCGGGGTGCACTCAATGCTATTGCAGCTGGGCGTCAACTCGGACCGGACCGTGCAGGTCCCGCCGTTGGAGAAGGACTCCAAGGCCGGTTGGTTCACCTACTCGCCGACCCCAGGGGAGCTGGGCCCGGCGGTGCTGCTGGGGCATGTCGACACTGCCCAGTGGGGGCCGGGCGTGTTCTACCGGCTCGGCGTGCTGAAACCCGGCCAGACCGTGGACGTCACACGCGCGGACCGGGCGGTGGCGGAGTTCGTGGTGGACCGGGTGGAGTCCTACCCGAAGGACACGTTCCCGTCGCTGCAGGTCTATGGCAACACCCCGGACGCGCAGTTGCGGCTGATCACCTGTGGCGGGGTCTTCGACACCGCCACCCGCAACTACGAGAACAATATTGTCGTCTACGCGCACCTGACCGCGACCCGTCCGGCCTGACACCACGACCAGGGCAGTGGCCGGGAAGAGGGACGGCCCAAGCATGGTCGAACCCGCTCACGCCTGCAGGTTTTGATCAACGCTTCAGGCCCGACGCGGACGGCTGGCCCGGTGGCGCTCGTGATACCGCCCCCTACTTGCTGGTGGCGACCACATGAGTGGGCCCGGCGGGCGGGGTCGTTCCCGGTTCGAGGGAGATCACGTAGCCTGGGAAGCGGTCCGCGTTCGGGGCCGTAGGTAAAGGGATCTCGCCCGCATTCGCCGGGGTTATGTCGAAGACGCCGATAGGGACCGCGGTTCCCGCGGTTGTCCCCCATAGCACGTAGGTGGTCCCCGGCGCGTTCGGCGCGAGCCCGATGGGGATTACCGCACGCTGACCGCCGTCGTGGAGTACCACGGCTGCGGGGTCGCTCGCTGTCCCGGTGAGCAAGGTGTACTGCGTCTGGCGGCGCTGAGCCGGGCTGAGACTCGAAGCCGGTTGGTCGGCTTGCCCGTCCCGCTGGTGCTCAAGCTGCACGGTACGGGCGGCGAACCCACCCGCGATAACCAGCAGCACCGTGGCGGCACCGGCCAGGATTTTCGCTCGACGTCGCCAGCGAGAGGTGTCGGTGTCACTATTCCCCGCGGCGCCGGAGCCGTGCGGCTCGGGCCGGCGACGGGAGGTCCTGGGTAGGCGGGCGGCCGGGATGTCGACGGGGGGCCTTCCCTCGCGGCGACCGTGGTCGATGGCCGTCATCAGCCGCTGCCACGCACGGGGCGGCGGGTCGTACTGATCGGCGGTGAGCGCGAGCAGGGCTGCACTGTCCTCTGTCTCGCGGACGATCTCGCTGCATTCCGGGCATTGCGGCAGGTGCACGCGCATCACCACTTCCTCGGCCTGCTCCAGCGCATACAGCGCCCAGCCCACGGCGAGCTCGGCCTGCGGGCAGCGGCTGGCCGCCGTGTCGTTCATCCGGTACCCGCGGTGAAGTCGGCCGAACTAAGCTCGGACACCAGCGGCCCGAGCAAGGCCCGCAGCCGTCGCGCTCCGACGAACATCCGGGACTTCACGGTTCCCAACGGGACATCGATGAGCGTGGCGATCTCGCGCTGGGTGTAGCCGCCGAAGTGCGACAGGATCAACGCCTGGCGCTGCTCGACGGGCAGCCTGTCCAGCGCGTCGCGCACCTGAGCTGCCATGACCGATGCGATCGCCGCCTCATCCGCCCCGGGGCCCAGCGGCTCGGACCAGTCGTGTCCATCAGCGCTATCGGGTACGGTCCGACGCCACACCACGCTCTCCCGACGCACTGCGTCCACCGATTCGTGGTGCACCAAGGTGAGCAGCCAGGTCGCGAAGGTGCCACGCGCTGGGTCATAACGCGAAGGCTCGCGCGACAGCGTGAGGAAGACCTCTTGGAGGACATCCTCGGCAATCCCTACGTCATTACAAATCCGTCGGGCCAGCGAATACGCTGGACGGGCATAACGCCCATACAGCAGCCCCATCGCCCGCTGATCGCCGGCAACGAGCTGGCCAACGAGGTCAGCGTCGGACGGACCGTCCGTCGGAGCCCGCCCCACGCTCCGCCCAGCCCTCCCCCCGGAGCGACGAACGGCAGGAGTGCGATCGTTCATCAGTCACACCCCGATCGACCTCGTCTGCACACGCGGGTCACCGGTGTCCGGGGCGACAACAACAGACCCGCCACCACAAAAGAAGCTCAAGTCGAACGACGACCGCGTCCGGACTCAGACACTACGGCGAGCTGGGGACACTGTCACTGCACCGCTCAAGTCCATTCTCGCGCCGTGGCGCCGGGCGCGGCCACCACCCGGCGAGCACCGTGGCCGCACCGTGCTGCGCCGGCCTGCCGGGATGGGGGAGAGGCACCGGCAAATGACACCACGCCAGGCCGCTGCTCCCGCACGGTGTTGGGTCTTCTCGTCCTGTTCGCCGTCGCGGCTGCGGTGATCGTCGGCCGCTCGTCGGGGGTCGAGGATGATCCGCGCAGCCGTTGATGATCTTTATGCGGCGGGCCGATCCCGGGGTGCTGGCGCACCCGGAGACCACGCCCAGCCCCACCACGACCATGATCACCACCCGGGACGCCCGTCCGCAACCGACCATCCGCGGCGCTGGTGTGGTCTTTTGCTCAGGAGTCGTTCGCCGAGTCGGCGGTGTCGGAGGCGTGGCGGCGGCCGAGATAGGCCGCTGTTCCTGCGCCGCCCAGCAGGGCCGCCCCTCCGACGATCAGTGCGGTGTTGGGTCCGGTGTCGGCGGGCCCGCCGCCGGTGTCGACCCCGCCGGAGGGCATCCGACCCATCTGCGAGGCCAGGAACGGGGCGACCGCGGCGAGGACCTTGTCCTTGGCCATCGGGGTCTCGAACGCGCCCATGTACACCCCGCCCTCGGCCGGCAGCCCGAGCAGGTTCCCGACCAGTGCGGCGTGGCGGGCCTCGACCCCGAAGATGGAGGCCGCAGCGACCAGGACGTCCTTGTTCTTGATGAACCCGGCCGCCCCCAGATACGCCCCGACCCCGACGTTCTCGAAGGTGTGGCTGGTGGTCAGGAACTTGTCCCGGCTGGAGAAGGCGTCCCCGAATTGCACCATCGGTTTGGCCACCGGGGTGCCGCCGAGTTTCTGCACGGTCGCGGTGATGGCCGCGACGTGGGCCTCCTCGTCCTTCTGCACCTGCTGGAGATAGGTCTGCTCCTGACCCGACAGGAGGTTTTTCGCGTTGCCCTGCTGGTAGAAGGTGGCCTCCAGGTATTCCAGGGTCAGCGCGTAGTTGAGGACGTCGACGTCGCTGCCGAAGTCAGCCGCGGTGGCGAGCCCCCAGCGGGTGTTGAGCGCCTCCATCGCCAGCGGAGCGGAGACGACCTGGGTCTTGCCCTGTACGAAGTCGCGAAGTGTTGACATGGTTCCTCCTCCTGCTCAGCTGATGAACGGTTTGGCGGCGGCGAGCACGTCGCTCATCGTCTTGGGCTGTTCGAACGGGTCCGGGAACGGTTTGCCGCCCGTGAGCTGGGCGAGGATCGCGGCGTGGCGCGATTCCACCCCGGCGATCGACGCGGCCGCCCCCAGCACGTCAGCGCTCATGATCAGCGGCACCTGGCCGTGGTAGGCCGACACCCCGAGCTCCTCGAACGTCGAGGCGGTCTGCAGGAACTTGTCGCGGCCGCCGAACGTGCCGTCCGGGAACTTGATCGTCGGCTTGGCGACCGGAGTGCCGCCCAGCTTCGTCACCGTGGCCATGATCGCCGCCACGTGGGCCTGCTCATGCGCCTTGATGGGCGTGATCAGCTCCATCTCCCGACCCGACACCACGTTCGCGGCCAGGCCTTGGGTGTAGAACTCGGCCTCCAGGTACTCCAAGGTCAACGCGTAGTTGAGGATCCCCAGATCACCCGTGCTCGACGCGCCACCACCCGGGCTCGGGCTGGGGGTCGGGGACTGACCCGGCGCCAGGGTGGACGCGAAAGCCGGGGCCGCGCCGGCACCGACCACGAACGCCGCCCCGACCCCGACCAGCCCGGCCCAGCGCAGAAAATTGCGGCGGTCCACATCGCGCCCGAACGCGACCACCGGCCGGCCCCCGAACACCGCGTCATCAGTTGGTTTGTCGCCCATCCGTTCAACACCCCTTCTCGGTCGAACACGATCTCAGAGATCCAGGCGCTGCCCCGACACCCAGCACCCTGAGCAGGTCCCTACATGTGACCTACGGCCCCGCGCCCGGAACGGTTCGGATCCGCCGTGTACAAAATCGCCGCGATACTCGCGTTACGGCCCACGCACAGACACCAGCGTCGCGTAGACGACGTTGTTCTCGTAGTTGCGTGCCGCGGCGGCGAACCCGCCGCTCTTCCTGGCCAGCGACCTTCCTGGCCAGCGGCTCCGTCAGCCCGCACGGCGGCTACGCCCGCGCCCTCGCCCACGCACTCGATGTGCCCGGCGACCTCGCCCACGCTCTCGACGACGCCCTCGACCTCACCCGCGCCCTCGCCAATGC
>JACDBJ010000316.1 GCA_013695005.1 Pseudonocardiales bacterium | reverse complement strand
GCTCAGCGGCCTGCGCGACCTCTGTCCCGTCGACCGCGGCGCCGATCAGCCGCCGCAGCGCGGCATCCACGCTGGTCAGCCGGGTCTCGACGAAACGCTCCGGCGGCGCCTTCGCCCAGACGTCGGGCACCGCACGCGCGACGTGCGCGGGGTGGAAGTTGTAGAACAGCGCGGTGACGATCTCGGGGCGCACCGGGCCGAGCGGGGCGGCCCGCAACCCGAAGTAGCTCATCCAGTAGCCCTTGCAACCGAGCTCGTCGGTGGCCTCCTTGGACTCCGGGGCGAAGTAGGTCACGGCGTGATACGGCTCGAGTGCCCGCCACATCCGCCGCGAGAGGTGCTCAGAACTGGGCCGGTTCGCGGTACTCCCCCCATTCCCGCTTCAGTACGCCGCAGATCTCGCCGAGGGTGGCCTCGGCCCGCGCGGCGTCCAGCATCGACTCCACCATGTTCCCATCGCCACGGGCGGCGTCGGCCATCGCGGCGAGCCGCCGGTCCACCTCGGCGTCGTCGCGAGCCGCCCGCCGCCTCGCCAGCACCGCGCGCTGCTCGGTCTCCACCTCGTGGCTGATCCGCAGGATCGCCAGCTGGTCGTCGGCGTCGGCCTCGTCAGTGTGGCTGTTCACCCCGACCATCTTCTTCTCGCCCTTCTCCAGGGCGCGCTGGTGGGCGAACGCCGCGTCGGCGATCTCCCCGATGAACCAGCCGTCCTCGATGCCCCGCAGGATGCCGGAGGTCATCTCGCCCACCGGATGGTTGCCGGACGGCACTTCGAGCGCCGCCAGGTCCTTGATCTGGTCGAAGAGCCGCTCGGCGTCGGCCTCGATGCGGTCTGTCAACTCCTCGATGAACCACGAGCCGCCGAGCGGGTCGGCCACGTTGGCCACGCCGGTCTCCTCGGCAATCACGTGTTGGGTGCGCAGCGCGATCCGCGACGCCCGGTCCGACGGCAGAGCGAGAACCTCGTCCAGCGCATTGGTGTGCAGCGACTGGGTGCCGCCGAGCACCGCGGCGAGCGCCTCGATGGCGGTGCGGACGATGTTGTTGTCCGGTTGTTTGGCGGCGAGCGAGACGCCCGCGGTCTGGGTGTGGAAGCGCAGCTGCTGGGCCTTGGGCGAGCGCGCGCCGTACCGGTCGCGCAGCCACCGCGCCCAGATCCGGCGGGCCGCCCGGAACTTGGCGATCTCCTCAAAGAAGTCGATGTGGGCGTCGAAGAAGAAGCTCAGGCCGGGCGCGAACCGCTCGATATCCAGCCCGCGCGCGAGCCCTAGCTCGACGTAGGCGAACCCGTCGGCGAGCGTGAACGCCAGCTCCTGCGCGGCGGTCGAGCCAGCCTCGCGGATGTGGTACCCGGACACCGACAGCGGCTTGTACCGCGGGATCTTCTCGACGCAGTAGGCCATCAGGTCGCCGATCAGCCGCAGGTGCGGCTCGGGCGGGAACAGCCACTCCTTCTGGGCGATGTACTCCTTGAAGATGTCGGTCTGCAGCGTGCCGTCGAGCTTCGACAGGTCGGCCCCCTGGCGTTCGGCGGCAACCAGGTACATGCAGAACACCGGGACGGCCGGGCCGGAGATCGTCATCGACGTGGTGGTCTGCTCCAGCGGGATGCCGTCGAAGAGCACCTCCAGGTCGGCCGCTGAGTCGATCGCCACCCCACAGTGCCCGACCTCGCCGAGGCTGAGCGGCTCGTCGGAGTCGCGGCCCATGAGCGTCGGCATGTCGAACGCGACCGACAACCCGCCGCCCCCACCGGCCAGGATGTCGTGGAACCGCTTGTTGGTCTGCGCGGCGTTGCCGAACCCGGCGAACTGGCGGATGGTCCACATCCGGCCGCGGTAGCCGCTGGCGTGCAGGCCTCTGGTGTAGGGGAACTCCCCAGGCCAGCCGCCGTGCTCGTCCGCCTCGTCCGGTGAGTCCTCGTGCGGGCCGTAGGCGGGGTCCACCTCGATACCGGACAGCGTGCTGAAGTCGGCGTCGCGGATCCGACCGGCCTGCTCGGCCTCGGCATACCGCTGCAGCCACCGCTCACGTGCAGACACTGCGACCTCCGGCTTCCGTGGTATCACCCACGCAAATAGTAGGACGTCCGAGTACTTGGTGCGCCATTGCCGCCACGCTTGAGGTCAACGTCGCCCAGTCCAACGCAGTGCGACCGACCTATCACCCGTGTGGCGGAGCATCGGCGCGCGCTCGGCAGTCGTTGGGTAGGTGTCACCGTGGGTAGGAAATTACGTTCACCCTGGGTAGTTGAAGGCCGTCGATGGCGGCCTCCCTTTCGGAGGATCCTGAAATGAGCAACAAGAGCGAGGTCGCGGACCGCCTTCTGACCGACGCCCGCAAGCGGACCGCGAAGGCGGAGAACCCGACGCTGGCCAAGGCAGCGCTGGTCGTGGGCATCATCGCCGTGCTGGTGAGCTGGATCTCGCTGGCCGGCTGGGTCTTCGGCGCGACTGCCATCGGCCTCGCCGTTCCTGGCGCGAGGGGCACCACGGTTAAGCGGCGCGCCATGATCGCGATCGGGCTCGGGTGGGCGGCGCTAGTGATCGCCACCTTCTTCTTCACGCTCAACATCGCTCTGCGCTGATCGAACCTGAGCTGTAGCCGGTCGGCCGACCTCACCCGTCGGTCAACCGGCGCTCGACCCGATCGACCTTGGCCTGCAGCTGCCCACTGTGCCCCGGCCTGATGTCGGCCTTGAGCACTAGGCTGACCCGCGGGGCGAACGACTGGACCGCCTCCACGGCGCGCTTGACCACGTTCATGGCCTCGTCCCACGTCTCGGCCTCGATCGTGGTGAACATCGAGGTGGTCTCGTTGGGTAGGCCCGACTCCCGCACGACCCGGATGGCCTCGGCCACCGCGTCGCCCACGCTGTCGCTCCCGGTGTCAGCAAGGCTGCCGGCCGGGGACACACTGAATGCCACGAGCATGCCGGCTAGCCTGCCCGTGACGCGCACGGAGCGCGACACCGGCCGCCCGGCCGACTGATAGCGTCCAACATCATGGCCGCCGCGGCGCCCCTGCCATTCGACCCGATCGAGCGAGCTGCACAACTGTGGGCCGAGCGAATCGGCCCGGCCGGCACGATGGCCACCGTCACCAGCGTGATGCGCGTGCAGCAGATCCTGCTGTCCGCCGTTGACGGCGCGCTGCGGCCGCACGAGCTGACCTTCGCTCGCTACGAGGCACTGGTCCTGCTCAGCTTCTCCCGGCGCGGCAGCCTGCCGATGCGGGTGATGGGCGAACGGCTCCAGCTACACCCGACGAGCGTCACCAACATCGTCGACCGGCTGCAGGCCAGCGGGCTGGTCCGCCGCCAGGCGCATCCGACGGATCGGCGCACCACGCTCGTCGAGCTCACCGACGAGGGCCTGACGAGGCTGACCGACGCCACGAAGGCGGTCACCGAGATCGACTTCGGCCTCGTCGGACTGTCCGAGGCGGACGCCGCGACGTTGACCGAGCTGCTCGGCCGGGTGCGGCGGGCGGCGGGCGACTTCGCCTAGCTACCGGTTAGGTCGCGATGTAGGACTGCAGGTGCGCCCGGTCTGCCTCCAGCTCGTCAATCCTCGCCTTGACAAGATCACCCAGGCTCACGATGCCGCGTAGCTCACCTTCGATGATCACTGGAAGGTGCCTGATCCGGCGCTCGGTCATCGTTCGCATGATGTCGTCCACCGGGTCGCTGAGCACACAGCTGACCACGTCGGCGTTCATGATCTCCGAGATTGGGGCCTCAACGAGCGCGGCTCCTCTCTCGTGTAGGTATCGGACGACGTCCCGCTCCCACACCATGCCGACCACCGCCTCGTTGTCGACGACAACCACGGCGCCGACTCGTTGCTCGGCCATCACAGCCAACACGCCCGCGACCACGGTCTCCTGTGTGACGGTCGCGACCACCGGTCCCTTGGCGCGCAGAACGTCGGCTACCAGCATCGGAACGCCACCTCGATCGGCTCGATATCACTTCGGTTGAGAGTACGACCGGCCCGACAACGGCGGAAGGTGGCAAAGCCCCCGAAGGTGCTAGCGGACCTCGAGCCGTGTAAGCAGCTTGTCCACACCGTGGAGCTCGACCTCGAACACACCAGACACGTTCGCGACGAAGCTCACCGTCGCCGAGCCGCCGGCCGGGACGTCCACCTTCTTGTCGTAGCCGTGCAGGTGGACCTCGTCGGCCACGTCGCTGCTGACCGCCAGATCCACGGTGCCGCCGAGCGGTACCGCCCGCCGGCCCACGCCGCCGACGACCGACCCGCCGGCGAACCGCAGCTCGACGCGGGTGACTGCCGGCTGGGCTGCTGCGCTCGACGCGGGCGTGGTGGAGGGCGCCGTGCTCGTCTGCGTGGCCGTGGTCGAGCCACCACTACAGCCCGCCAGCACCGTGCGGGCCCCGGCGAGGGCAGCGGCGGCAGTGCGGGTGCGGAACGTCGTCGTCATGGGCTCGGACCCTACGACGAGCGTTCCGCAGCCTCGGCCGGACCCCAGTCACGACGGAGAGCTCGGTTCGTCCGGGCCAGCCTCGTCGGCGATGTCCGGACCAGGGTCGTCCGGCCCGGCCGCAGGCGGCCGATCGGCAGTGGGTCCGGGCCAGGCCTGCAT
>JACDBJ010000294.1 GCA_013695005.1 Pseudonocardiales bacterium | reverse complement strand
CCCGTACATGTAGAACAAGGCGGTGAAGGTCGTTGCCTGATCGGCTCCGTCGAGATCGGCCAGGAGGCCACTGACGTCCCCTTCGATGAGATCATCAGTCCGAACCGTCCGCATGTTGAAGATCAGTTTTGCGGTGTCATGCAGGTCTTCGGTGATCACGATCGGGGTCAGCGCGCGTAGGTCGAACTCGGGCGGCAGTGGCCCGGTGACGAGCTCGGCGGGGTAGCGCCGGGACATGATGCTCATGGCGCTGTTCACGACGTGAACGTGAATGGACACTCCCATGCCCAAAACCTCCACGAGGTTCAGCAGCTCGTCGAGAGGCACCACGTCTTCTTCGATGCTGATCGGGGTGCTGATGTCGAGGTCGAGGCGTTCCATGGCCAGCTGGATGTTCTCCAGAACCTTGCCCGGGTTCATCGCGATCCGGTCGCCGTCGATCATGCTCGCGCGCGGGTGGTACGGGTCCAGCAACTCCTCAACGGCACCCACCCGCGGCACGTGACGCGACCGAGCTCGACGAAACCACCCACGAAACCATCTCACCAACGTGCCCTCCCCACTGCCGAAGCAAACCTGGTCCTGAGAACGACACGAGGAACGCAGCTCCGACGGAGTGCCGGTCCGCGTCGAACCTTGCCCGCTTGGCGAGACCAGGTTCGGCCGCCGTCGCTCCCGGCCTCGGCGTTCAAGGGCGTCCTGAAGGTGCTGGCTATGGACCTTAAGGCCAGCACCCCGACATTCGTGGCCATTTCGACAAGCCCGGCCTCAGCGACGCCACGTGTCGCGGAGGTGGACAGGTCGGTCTCCCCGTTCGGTCAGTCCGGGAACCAGGATCATCTCGGTGTCGGCCACGCAGACTCGGTACTCCGCGCGGCCGCGCTCGGTGGCGGCCACGACGAGGGCGTCGGATGCCGCTGCGACCGCGGCCCCGGGGCGAGCGAGCGTGCCAGCACCGATGCGCGGCTCCACCCGTCGGCGACTGCCCGGGCTGTGACCCCCGGTTGATATAGATCAGGACCGCGCCGAGAGTGAGCCCGAGCTGCTGGTCCGGCGTGTCGACATGAGCGATGTCCAGGCGGGCCGGCACGAGTCCTTCGGCGCGGACGAACAGGGTCGTCACGACCAACGACGCGGTGTCATCCGCGCCTGCGCGGCCGAGCTCGTGCGCTCGGCGGCCCGGTGGCGGGTGGTGTGTGCGGTCATCGTGGCCACCGCCCCCGCCGCCGCCCTCGTCCCGGCGTGGCCGGTTCGTCTTCGTCATCCTGCTCGGGTACGTCGGGGGCGAAGTCGCTGCCGCAGACTCCGCATGTGATGGGGCCGGCGGCGAGCACAGTCGGCGAGAGGCGGATCTTGCGTCCGCACCCGCACACGCACGGCGGCGGTGTCGGCTTCTTCGCCCGGCCACCGGCACCGATCTCGACGGAGCGGTATAGCCGCAGCGCCCGCCCGAGTTCGTCGATCACCTCGGCGTAGCGCTCGCGGGTACTGGTGGGGATGGCAGTCGGGGACCAGCCGATACGCGGGTCCTTGGTGACCTCGATCCCGAGTTCCTCGGCCAGTGCCTTGAATTTCGCGTTGTGCCAGCGCCCTTGCCTTGAGGTGTCCTTGATCCCGCGGACGTGGGCAAGCGCATGGGCGGCTTCGTGCAGCAACGTCGCGAGCACGTCGGCCGGGCCGCGAACCAGACCCTCGCCGCCGATGAACACCTCCGGCAGTCGCACCTCGCGCGCGGGCTGCTCGTCGCCCTGCTCGCCGATCGCATCGTCTGTCTCGGCGGCGGCCTCGTCGGGGTCGGTCCAGCGCATCGCGGCGAAGTGCCCGAGTCGCAGTCCACCCGAGGTCCCGATCGACCGGCACCCAGCACCAGCACGACCGCCGGAACCTGCGGGTGCCGAGCCCGGATCGCGGACCACGCGCCCTCCAAAGCGGCCACCATCGGAGCACTGATCGGCCCCTCGACCCGCGTTGACACGGCGGCGTCAATCCCGGCCGGCACCTCGACGCCGGGCGCGTTCACCGGGTCACCTCGACAGGCTCGGCGATCTGGCCGGCCGGGGTGCGGCACAGCGCGGTCCGGTCCGGGTGGGAGAACCCGGCGACCGGGAGACCGTCGCTCACCTGCCAGTACACCGGCGGAACACCGAGGGCTCGGTCTCGGCACTCGGGACAGATCAGGTCGTTGGGGTCGATGAACCGTCGCCCCGCGCTCGTCGTGGTCCTGGTGGTGGCGGGTGTGGTGGTGGTGTGCATGCTGGTCCTCCGTGTACTGGTTGGGCCTGGTGGCCCGTCCCTTGGGTGGCGGGGGCGCTGTTCCCCCGCCGCCGCAAGGCGTCCCAGCACGGCCGTGGAGGCTCGCGGTCAAGGGCGGCCCGAAGGGTCGTCACGAAGTGACGCGGAGCGCAGCGGAGCGCCCTTGACCGTGAGGTCGGCTGTGTTAAGCCAAGGGCCGCCAGGCCCCGCCGAAGGCGGTCGACAGGCTGTTCCTCGGCCCGCGCGGCCCTGAACGCGAAGTGGCCGCATCCGCCACCGGCACCCGCCACAGAGCAGCATCCGCCGTAGGCTCCCGGCGGGCCGGGCCCGTGCGGGCCTTGGCTCGGTAAGGCGTGCGACATCTTCCCCGGCCAAACTGGGCAGTTCGCGGCTGGCGACGCGCTGAACAAGGGCTGGCACATCGCGGCGTGGCTGCGCGCCCATGCTGCCGAACTCCGGGTCCACTACATCATTTGGCAAAGGCCGCATCTGGACGGCAGGCACGAGTGACCAGGGCGGCTGGGGCAGCCCCTACACCGGAGGCGGCATCCACGACCCGCGCGACGTCACCGGCGGTCATTTCGACCACGTCCATGTCGGCATCTGGGGCTAGCAGCTACCAACTGGGCGCAACCGCAGCGGCTCCAACTCTGATGGATTGCGGCGCCGCGCGGCAGAGGGGCGGCGGCCACAGCGACTGCTGGAGGCACGGCTGACCGGCACCGACTCTGACATCTGTGATCACAGCGGAGATCCAGTTCACGACGGCACGCGGGCGGGCGGGCGAATCGCAGACGTAGTTCGAGCCTCGACACCCGATTATCGGGGAGATCGGGGAGGATGCAGCCGTGGCCAGGTCGATACAGGCGCGGGTGGAGCCGTCCGTGCTGCGCTGGGCACGTGAGACCGTCAATCTGACCCCCCTTGCGGCGGCTCGCAAGTCAAGGTGCCGGACGGCCGAGTTGAACAGTGGGAGGCGGGCACGACGCTTCCCACGGTCGTCCAGCTCCGCAAGGCCGCGAAGGTGTATCACCGCGCACTCGCAGTGTTCTTTCTGTCCGAGCCGCCCACGGGTTTTGAAACGATGCGGGACTTTCGCCGTCACGTCGGCGCGGCTGCGGGCGAGTGGTCAGCTGAGTTGCACGGCGAGTACCGGCGCGCGCTGGCACAGCGGGATTCGGCGCTTGAGTTGGCTGAGATTGATGACGCGTTGCCGGAGACACGATGGCGACTGGAGCCGCTACCCAGCGACGATGACGCTATTGCCGCTGCGGCTCGCGCACTCTTGCTCACGCATAGTCCTCTGGCGCTTCCCAGTGGGATCGGCACCAAGTACGAACACCTCAACACATGGGTGGCCGCCGTGGAGGACGCTGGCGTGCTCATCCTCGCCACTACCGGCGGTAACGTAAAGCCACTGAGGTTTTCTCAGTAGGCGAGGTAGTTGTGTTCGAAGTGGGTGAGCACGAGTGCGGCCTTGGCGATCTTGCCGATCCTGCTTGGGCTGACGGTGATCTGTTGGAGCGTGCGCCAGCGCCCGGTGAGCAGGGCGAAGCCGCGCTCGCCCAGGCAGCGTAGTGACCGCAGGAGCATGTTGCGGGTCCGGGTGTTGATGTCGAGCTCGGCGCCGTCGGTGGGTTGCTTGACCGGGGTGTTGACGCCATGACCTGCGCCTTCGTAGCCGGGATCGGCCAGGGTAGGCAGCCCACGGGCGGCCGCGGCGGCCAGCGCACCGAGCACATGCTTGCGGGCGGCGCTCAGGTCGTGGGTCGAGCCTGGTTCGACGTCGAAAACCCAGATCGGGAGCCCGTCAGGGCGCATCAAGGCTTGGATGTTGCCGCCGAAGTCGCGGGTCTTGCCCGAGTACCAGGCATCGATGGTCCTGCCCTTCTTGCTGATGGTCTTGACCCGCAGCCGGTCGGTCTGCACGACCTTCCCGTCTAGCACGACGTGGGACCAGTCTTGGTCGTGGCCGCGTTCCAGCGCCTCGTGCAGGTTCGGGGCGCGGGCGGCGAGCACGTCGATCGCCTCGCTCAGGTAGCGGTAGGAGGTGGCCTGGGAGATGCCTAACCCCTTGCCGGTCAGGGCGACATCGCGGCGACATCACTCAGGACCGGGGACGCTAGGGTACCGATGGACATCGCCTGCGGCATCTCCCGCAGTCCGTGGCGTGCCGCTATGAACAAGCAAGCCGTGACGTGAGTCGTGACGTGAACTGTGGTCAACGAACGCCGCTTCTGCCTCACAGAATTACGCTGGGCCGCCATAGCCGCTGGTCAAGGCCATATTCCCAGCGCTTCAAGACATTCCTAAACCGCAGGCCGCAGGTTCGAATCCTGCCGAGGGCACGAACTGTCGGCGAAGCCCCGACTCGCGGAAACGGGTCGAAGCAACAGCAAGACGCCGCATCGTGGC
>JACDBJ010000269.1 GCA_013695005.1 Pseudonocardiales bacterium | reverse complement strand
GCCGTAGCCGATGCCGGAGACCAGGAGCAGGGCCGAGCCGACCGCCAGCACCTGCCAGCGGGGCAGGCGCAGCACGCCCGCGACCACGATGCCGAGGCTGAGCCCGAGCGCCCACACCCAGGGGCTGGTGCGGGCCAGCAGCAGCGCGACGACGACGGCACCGGCCACATGCGGCGCCCAGCCGCGCATCAGCCCGTCGAGCCGCAACAGCCGCAGCAGGATCAGCAGGCCGAGCCCGATCACCACCGGCAGCCACGGCCACCCGGCGAACGGCAGCAGGAATACCGCGGTCGCGAGGATCCCGGCCCCAGCGGCGCTGCGCGGGGTCCACGTGACGCGCAGGCGGTCCCGCAGCCACGACAAGTCGCGCGGCCCGGCGGGTCGGCGCCGCGCGGCAGGCTGTGGAACGGCGAGTTCCTTGCCCGGGTTCTCGATGTCTGGCGGGGGCTCAGACATCACCGCCGACCCACTTCCTCGGACGCCAAGGGTCCGCCCACATAAACGCGAACCGCACTAGCGTCCACCGTAGTCGCCGAAGAATGCCAGATCAGGAGTCGCGCTCCAGGATCGCCAAGACCCTTCGCAACTCGTCGGCGAAGCCCGGTAGCTGCAGGGTCGCAGTCGTGTGCAGGATCTCAAGGTCGATGGACCAGTAGCCGTGGACGATCCGGTTTCGCAGGCGTTGCGGTTGTTGCCAGGAGACCGCCGAGAACCGCTCCCTCACGCCGGCAGAGACCTGCACCGCCGCTTCTCCGAGCACGGTGAAGTTCCAAAGCAAAGCGTCGCGTCGCTGTCGGTCCACCAGCAGTTCGTCGAGAGTGACACCGTCCACGAGTTGCTGTATCTGCTCGGCGGCTTCGACCATCTCGCCGACCAACAGAAGGTCACGCTGCATACAACGGTCGGACTTCCGCCAAGACCCGCTCCCTGAGCTCCTTGTGCAGCGCGCGACGGGAGACCAAGTCGACCGGACGGCCAAGAAGCTCCCCGAGATCATCAGCCAGCTGCTCGATCTCCCAACCGAGCCGTCGATCCGGTCGCATGGTGTACAGCACGTCGATGTCGCTGTTGGGATGGGCCTGGCCCCGCGCGGCTGAGCCAAACAGCAACAACTCGGCGATCCCGTATCGCTCACAGACCTCGGCGAGTCGACTCTCGTCAACGTTCACGCCGGCAACCGTCAGCACGCGCACAGCCTACCGGCAGCGGCCTGCGTGCGTGGCGATCACAGCCCGGCGAAGCGGGCATGCCTCGATCCTCGGATAGCTCAGCCAAGTCCGCTGACATCCTCAGTGCAGGGCCAGCGGTTCGCCTAGTTCGGCGGCGAGGCGATCGCCCCACGGCTGCCACCGGTCGGGTCAGCGCTGCGGCGGCAGGTTGGTCAACATGGCCGAGATGGCCCGCTTGGTGATCGAGCACGAGTCCTGCCCGCGCCGCGCGGGTGCACCGGTCCGGACGTCCAGCACCTGGGTATCGGAGAGCCCCACGTAGATCGTGCAGTCCTCGCTGATCACCAGCTCGGCGTGCACGGCGGGGTAGCCGTCGATCTGCAGCGGCTCGAACAGCGGGTAGCCCGCCCGGCGGCTGTAGAGGCTGGTCAGGCCCTTGCGGGTGGGCTCGGTGTCCAGCGTGCTGCTGACGCTGAAGCCGAACACCTTGGACGGCCACCGGCATCCCACCAGCCCGGCGCTATCGTCGCGCTGGACGCGAGTGGGGTCTAGCCCGAGCGTGTCGAGCTGCGCGGCGGTCAGCAGGGTGCACGGGTCGACCCCGCGAGCTTCTTTGGGCTGGGCAACGGGCGGGGCCAGCGCCTGGCTGGTCGACGCTGGCCCGACTGAACCACCGGTACACCCGACCAGCATCACCAGCCCGGCCAGCGCCACCGAAACAAGTGGCCTCATACATGCCTCGGGGTGTTGGCCTGCTCGGCCGCCCGGTAGGCCTCGAGCTGCGCGCGCAACGAAGCCACAGCCAGCAGCCCTTGGCCGACCCACAACACGGCGTTCACTTGCCGCACCTCCTCGGTTGCGTACGTGAAGGAGGACGGCAACGTCGGCGGGTCCGTGACTCCTCGGCGTGACCGAGGACACCGCTCCTGAACCGATCTACGTGAGGGACGAGACAAGCTCAGAGCCGGTGAGGCGCCCTACCAGGCGATAACGTGGAGGTACCTCTTCTTCACCACGTCCGTAGGCCGACCGGCGGGCGGGAGGAAGCATTTCCGCAGGAAGGCACATGACCACAGCGACCATTCCCGGGCTCGATCAGACGCCAACCGACAACCAGCGCCTGCTCGCCTGGGTGCGCGAGGTCGCCGAGCTCACTACCCCGGACCAGGTCGTCTGGTGCGACGGCTCCGAGGCGGAGTGGGACCGCATGACTCGCGGCCTCGTCGAGGCCGGCACCTGCGTACAGCTCGACCCGGCGCACAAGCCGAACTCCTTCTGGGCCACCTCCGACCCGAGCGACGTCGCGCGCGTCGAGGAGCAGACGTTCATCTGCTCTACCGACGAGGCCGACGCCGGGCCGACCAACAACTGGATGGCGCCCGCCGAGATGAAGCGGGTCATGACCGAGCTGTACCGCGGCTGCATGCGCGGCCGCACCATGTACGTCATCCCGTTCTGCATGGGACCGCTGGACGCCGCACACCCCATGCTCGGCGTGGAGGTCACCGACTCGGAATACGTCGTCGCGTCGATGAAGATCATGACGCGGATGGGCGCGAGAGTGCTCCCGCTGTTCGACGGCCCGGCCGGAGAGCACTTCGTGCCCTGCCTGCACTCGGTCGGCGCGCCGCTGGAACCCGGCGAGGCCGACGTCCCGTGGCCGTGCAACGAGACCAAGTACATCAGCCACTTCACCGACGAGCGGATGATCTGGAGTTACGGCTCCGGCTACGGCGGCAACGCGCTGCTGGGCAAGAAGTGTTTCGCGCTGCGGATCGCCTCGGCGGCGGCGCGCGACGAAGGCTGGCTGGCCGAGCACATGTTGATCATCAAGCTGATCAGCCCCGAGGACCGCGTCTACTACGTCACCGCCGCGTTCCCATCGGCCTGCGGCAAGACCAACCTCGCCATGCTCAAGCCGACGATCCCGGGCTGGCGGGTCGAGACTCTCGGCGACGACATCGCCTGGATGCGCTTCGGCGAGGACGGCCGGCTCTACGCCGTGAACCCCGAATACGGCTTCTTCGGCGTCGCACCCGGCACGAACTGGAAGACCAACCCCAACGCGATGCGCACCCTGGCCGGCGGCAACTCGCTGTTCACCAACGTCGCGCTGACCGACGACGGTGACATCTGGTGGGAGGGTCTGGAAGGCGACCCGCGGCACCTGACCTCGTGGCTCAAGAAGGGCTGGACACCCGAGGACGGCGAGGCCGGCGAGCGTGCCGCGCACGCCAACTCCCGGTACTGCACGCCGATGGCCCAGTGCCCGACCGTCGCGCCGGAGTGGGAGAGCCCGAATGGCGTTCCCATCTCGGCGATCTTCTTCGGCGGTCGCCGGGCGGACACCGTCCCGCTGGTCACCGAGGCCAGGGACTGGCTGCACGGCGTGTTCCTCGGCGCCACGCTGTCCAGCGAGAAGACCGCCGCGGCCACCGGCAAGGTCGGCGTCGTGCGGCGCGACCCGATGGCGATGCTGCCCTTCATCGGCTACCACGTCGGCGACTACTTCAAGCACTGGATCGAGCTCGGCAAGCGCGCCGACGCGTCCAAGCTGCCGAAGATCTTCTACGTCAACTGGTTCCGGCGCGGCGAGGACCGCCGCTTCCTGTGGCCCGGGTTCGGCGAGAACTCGCGGGTGCTGAAATGGGCCATCGAGCGGATCGAGGGCTCGGCGGCCGCCGGGTCGACGGCGATCGGCCACGTGCCCGCGCCCGCGCACCTCGACCTCACCGGGCTCGACGTGTCCGTCGAGGACGTCGCCGCGTCGCTGGTGGTCGACGACGAGCAGTGGCGCGCCGAGGTGCCGGGTATCGAGGAGTGGTTCGACCGGATCGGTGACCAGCTGCCCAGCCTCCTGCGCGACGAGCTAGACGGGCTCAAGCTGCGCCTCGGGATCGCCTGAACCGGGCATGGCGTAGAAAGGCGTCAGTGTCGCGAGTCGCTCCCCGCGCGATCGCTTACGCGATCGTCACAGCGTTGCTGGCTGCCGTTTTCCTGCCCACCACAGCGGCCGGAGTGGCCGCCGCGCACGCCGGCGGGCTGACCTCGTCGGCGAGCCTGCCGCGGGTCTTGGCCGTCGAGCCCGCGGTACCCGGGGTCACCGTCGCGGTCGTGGAGTCCGGCGCTCGGCTGCGGCTGGACAACACGTCCACCTCGACGGTCACCGTGCAGCCACTGCCCGGCTCCCAGCTCTCCGGGCTGCCCACCGTTGAACCTGGCGGCACCGCGTACTGGTCCGACCCGCGGATCACTACCGCCGCCGCCCAGGACCGCCCGCGCGACGGGATGCTGCCCTGGCAGGTCCCGTTGCTCGTCGGCGACACCCCCGCCACCGTTCGAGGCGAGCAGGTGTGGCCGCCGGCGCCGGCCGCGGCGCTGTGGT
>JACDBJ010000232.1 GCA_013695005.1 Pseudonocardiales bacterium | reverse complement strand
GCCAAGCTGGTCTCACGGGCCCGTCGGGCCGGCTGGCCGCCGGAGCTACTCACCGACGCGGCCGGCCCCGCGGCAGGATCGGCGGGGGAGCGGCTGTTCGCGCTGGTCGCGGAGCTCAAGCTAGCGGGCGTCGAGCCGGAGGGCGAACTGCGCGCGGCAGCCCACCGCTACGCCGCCGCGGTACGAGCCACCGAGCAGGCGGCCCGTACCGCGGGCGAGGATCCGTCGCAGCTCAGCCCGGAGCAGTGGCGCCGGTACTGGCCAGGCCAGGCGTAGCCACCGGCTCGACGACGCCCGCTGCGTGAGAGGGACGCCACTGCTGTCGGCGGGCGCTCCAATGCAGCAGCCACGTCCCTTTCACGGCCAACGCAGGAGTCGCCACCGATCAACGTGTAGGCCTAGCGATCGGTGGCGCGCGATGCCGGCGATGAACACGCGCCGCCGGCCGAGGCGTCGCCCAACGCGGCGGCCGTGAGAAGCAGGGTTGCGAAGCTCAGCGTGTAGGCGTTGACGAACCACCGCAGCTGCTCGAGCGTCGCGCCGAGCTCGGACTTGATCACGGGCAGGGCGGTGGTCACCCCCAGGGCGCGCGGGATGCTGATCAACACGCTGGTGGCGCTGCGGCTGCCGGACCACGTCGACGAGGACCCCGCGGCCGCCGAGCTGGTGCGCTACTGCCTGGACGCCCCGCCGCTCGCGCCGGCCTGAAGCCGTATCAGATATCCGAGCCCCGGCGCTGGTCATCAACTAGTCACGTCACTAAGGTAAGCCTACACAAAATCTAGAGAGGCAACCCTCATGAAGCCGACTCTCGCCATCGCCGCTGCCGTTGGCTTGGCGCTCGTTGTCGTCTCCGCATGCTCCTCAGGCGGCGGTGGCGCGACCTCGTCCACGGCGCCGCCGACGTCGATCACGCTCGGTCCCGACAGCCCTCAGATCAAGCAGGCGGTTGCCGAGTACAAGACCTACGCACAGGGCCAGGTCACCGAGATCGTCACGCTGACCCGCAAGCTCACCGACGCTGTGCGCGCGGGCGACCTCGCCGCGGCGCAGGCCGCTTATGCCCCGTCCCGCGTGCCGTGGGAGCGGATCGAGCCGATCGCCGGCCTGGTCGAGGAGATCGACGGCAAGGTCGACGCCCGGGTGGACGACTTCGCCGGCGTCGACGACCCGGCGTTCATCGGCTGGCACCGGCTTGAGTACCTGCTGTTCGCGCAGAACACGACCGCCGGTGGCAAGCCGTTCGCCGACCAGCTCGACGCCGACCTGGCCGTCCTGCAGCAGCAGTTCGGGCCGCTGGAGATACCCACGACCGACGTCGCCATCGGGTCCTCCGAGCTGATCGAGGAGGTATCCAAAGGGAAGATCACCGGCGAGGAGGACCGCTACTCCAAGACCGACCTGTGGGACTTCCACGCCAACCTCGAAGGCTCCCAGGCTGTGATCGACAAGCTCTCCCCGGCGCTGCAGCAGGCCAACCCGACATTGCTGGCCGACATCAAGGCCGGGTTCGCCGCGCTGACCGCCAGCCTCGCGCCGCTGCGTTCGGGCGAGGGATGGCAGCTCTACTGCCTGGCCAACGACGAGTACCCCTCGCCACGGTGCCCGGCGGTGACCGTGCCGCCGGCGCTGGTCGACACGCTCAAGGCTCAGCTGGCCGGGCTGTCGGAGAAGACATCGCTGGTCGCGGGCGCCCTGGGCTTGAAGTGAGCCCTCCGCCGCACCTGTCCCGCCGGACGTTCATCGCCGGCGGGGTCGGTGCCAGTGCGGTCGCCGCCATCGCCGGGTGCTCCGCGGCGGCGCCGGAGCCCAGGGCGGCGCGGTTCGTCGCGTTCGAAGGAGCCCACCAGGCGGGGATCACCGCCCACCCGGTGCCGGCCAGGGGCATGCAGGCCGCCTTCTCGGTGCAGACCGCCGACCGGGCCGGGGTGGCGCGGATGTTCCGGGAGCTCACCGACGAGATTCGCGGCCTGATGGCCGGGCGTCCGCCGCAGACCCGCGACGCCGCGTTCCCGGCCCTCGACTCCGGGGTCCTCGGGCCGAACCCGCCCGCGGACGACCTGTCGGTGGTCGTCAGCGTCGGGGCGACGTTGTTCGACGGGCGTTACGGCCTGGCCGACCGCAAGCCCGCGGAGCTGGTCACGATGCCGTTTCTGGCCAACGACCGGCTCGATCCGAAACGCAGCCACGGCGACCTGCTGCTGACCCTCGAGGGCGGGCACAGCGACACCCTGCTGTTCGCCCTCCGGCAGCTCATGCGGCGCACGCGCGACAGCCTCGTGCTGCGCTGGATGGTCGACGGGTACAGCCGGGGGTCCGAGACGGCGGCGGCCGGCGGCACCTCGCGCAACCTCCTCGGGTTCAAGGACGGCACGGCCAACCTCGACACCGGCGACACCGCCCTGATGGACAAGCACGTCTGGGTCGCCGACTCCGACCCCGAGCCCGACTGGGCCACCGGCGGGTCCTACCACGTCTCCAGGGTGATCAGGATGTTCGTCGAGTTCTGGGACCGCACCCCGCTCGCGGAGCAGGAGGCGATCATCGGCCGGCACAAGATCAGCGGCGCGCCGATCGGCCGGGAGGGCGAGCACGACGAGCCGCCGTTCGCGGCGACCCCGGCCGACACGTCCATTCTGGAGACGGCGCACATCAAGCTGGCCAACCCACGAAACTCGGATTCCGCCGACAGCCTGATCCTGCGGCGCGGGTTCTCCTTCGCAGGTGGGTTCGACGGCAGCGGCCAGCTCGACCAGGGACTGGCGTTCGTGTCCTACCAGCGCAGCCTGCGGCGGGGCTTCCTGGCCGTACAGGAGCGGCTCAAGGGCGAGCCGCTGGAGGAGTACATCCTGCCGGTCGGCGGCGGGTTCTTCTTCGCCCTGCCCGGGGTCCCAGCCGGTGACCGCTTCCTCGGCGACGCCCTCGTGAGCTGAGCCGGCGTCACTCGACGCTGTTGACCGCCATCCGGGCCCTGACCTCGCCCAACGCCTCCTGGTACTCCGGCCGCGGGTCCATCGCGACGGCCATCCGCAGCTGTGTCTGCGCCTCGGCGAGCCGGCTCTGCCGCTGCAGCGCCTTGCCCAGCGCGAAGCGCGCGTAGTGGTCGGTCGGGTCGATCTCGATCACCCGGGTGAAGGCCGACTCGGCGCGCTGCAGCTGAGCGGAGTCGAGGTAGGCACGTCCGGCCAGCAGGTGCACCGACGCCTCGTCGGGTTGGCTGTCGAGCACCGGTGAGAGCGCCTTCAGGGCATCCAAGGGCTTGCGCGCTGAGAGCAGCGACTCAGCTCGGCGGAACGACTCGACGGTGTCCTCGGGGGGCTGACTGGTCATGGTCCGACAACGGTAGGGGGCGGCGGCTCGATCCGCGAGCCGCCAAGGGTGGATCCCTTCCCGCGACTACTCTGCGTCCGGTGGGGATCAGAGTCGGAGCAACCGAGCGCGAGCCCGAGCCAGGCCGGGAGCCACGGCGACCCGAGCGGGCGGCCACCGGACTGTGCATCGAGGAGGTCGGCGCGCGAGAGATTCTCGACTCGCGCGGCAACCCGACCGTCGAGGTCGAGGTCGCGCTCGACGACGGGACGCTGGCCAGGGCGGCCGTGCCGTCCGGCGCGTCGACCGGCGAGCACGAGGCGGTCGAGCTGCGCGACGGCGACCCGCGGCGCTACGGCGGCAAGGGCGTCGAGCGGGCGGTCGCCGGGGTGGTCGACAAGATCGGCCCAGAGCTCGTCGGGATGGACCCGGTGGACCAGCGGCTGGTCGACCAGCGACTGGTCGACCTCGACGGCACGCCCGACAAGTCCCGGCTCGGCGCGAACGCGCTGCTCGGCGTCTCGCTCGCGGTGGCGAAGGCGGCCGCCGAGTCGCTCGGGCTCGAGCTCTACCGCTACCTCGGCGGGCCCAACGCCCATGTGCTCCCGGTGCCCATGATGAACATCCTCAACGGCGGGGCGCACGCCGACACCAGCGTCGACGTCCAGGAGTTCATGATCGCTCCGGTAGGCGCCGAGTCGTTCCGCGAGGCGTTGCGCTGGGGTGCGGAGATCTACCACTCGCTCAACGCCGTGCTCAAGGCGAAAGGTCTGGCGACCGGTCTGGGGGACGAGGGTGGCTTCGCCCCGGACCTGCCGAGCACCCGGGACGCACTGGACCTCATCGGGGTCGCGGTGAGCGATGCCGGCTATCAGCTCGGGACCGATGTGCTGCTCGCGCTGGACGTCGCGGCCACCGAGCTTTACTCCGGTGGCCGTTACCGCTTCGACAGCCAGGGCCGCACCTCCGATGAAATGATCACGCTCTACGGCAAGCTGCTGGACGATTACCCGTTCTGCTCGATCGAGGACCCGCTCGCCGAGGACGACTGGGACGGCTGGGTCGCGCTGACCGAGGCGCTCGGCTCGCGGGTGCAGCTCGTCGGTGACGACCTGTTCGTGACCAACACCGAACGGCTGGAGGAGGGCATCGCCCGCGGCGCGGCGAACGCGCTGCTGGTGAAGGTCAACCAGATCGGCACGCTGTCCGAGACGCTCGACGCCGTGACCCTCGCCCAGACCAGCGGCTACCGCTGCATGATGAGCCACCGTTCCGGCGAGACGGAGGACACCACGATCGCCGACCTCGCGGTGGCCACCGGCTGCGGCC
>JACDBJ010000219.1 GCA_013695005.1 Pseudonocardiales bacterium | reverse complement strand
GCTCAGACCCACCCGCGGGTCCCACGCCGCCGCCCGCACCCCGAGCCTGACGTCGACCCCGAGCCGCTCCAGCGTGCCGGCGAGCACCGAGCCCGCGCCCGCGTCGAGCTGGCGTTCCATCAGGTGGCCGACCGGGTGTAGCACGGTGACCCGCACCCCCCGAGCAGCGAGCCCACGTGCCGCCTCCAGCCCCAGCAGGCCACCGCCGAGCACGGCAACGCGGCTGCCGCGGCGCGCGAAGCCCAGAATGCGGGCGCAGTCGTCCAGATCCCGGAACGCCGCCACCCGCTCGGTCAGCTGGCCGTCCGCGCCGAGCAGGCCAGGGATAGGCGGGATCCACGCTCGGCTGCCGGTCGCGAGCACGAGCTCGTCGTAGGGCACGGCCCAGCTCTCGCCGCAGCCGTCGTCGCAGGACACCAGGCGTCTGAGCGGGTCGATCTCGGTCACGGTGACCCCGGTGCGCAGTAGCACCCGATGCGCGGCGGCCCACCCGGGATCGTGCAGCCGCACGGCCTCGACGTTCAGCCCACCCGCAACCACCTGCGAGAGCAGCACCCGGTTGTAGGCGAGGTGCGGCTCGGCGCCGAGCACCGTCAGCCGGACCCGCAGTCCGTCGGGGTCACGGCGGCGGATCTCCTCGACCAGCCGGGTGCCGACCATCCCGTGGCCGACCACGACAACTCGACGGGCTGGCACGGCTACGAAACTAGGAAGGCGGCATTACGTGCGGTGCGGCCAGGCGTGACGCCTGTGTAACGCTCCATGCACATCCCCGGCCGCCCGCCGGTGATGTGCGCCCGTGGTGCTGCCGAGGTCAGAGGCCCGACAGGTACCACTGCTCGTCGCGCTGGACGAGCGTCATCCTGCCGCTCTTCATGCCGTCCGGACCGTAGGTGAAGTCGATCGTCGCCTTGCTGCCGGTCACCTCGGTGCTGCGGATCGCGCCCTTGGCGAAGCGCTGCCGGAACTTGTCCACAGCCGACCCTGACTTCTTCTTGGCGAGGTCGCAGATGTCCTGGGTGTCCTGGTCGTTCCGCTCGGTCGGGTCACACAGCTCGCCGAGCTTGGAGGTGTCACCGCTGCGGGCCGCGTCGAAGACGGCCTGGACCACGGGCTCGGGCGGTACGGCCTGGAGGCTGGCCGGGCGCGCCGCGGTGGGGCTGCGGGCGGACTCGCCGCCGCACCCGGCGAGCGCGAGCGCCACCACGGCGACGATCGCGGCGAGGAGCGGGCGGGTCCGCATCCCGGCAAGGGTAACGCCGCAACAGGTCGTGACATCGACGGGGTTGTCGGCGTCCGATCGTCACCCGTCCGAGTGAGTGCGTTCGACCAGCGTCACGAACTGGCGGTCCGGGTCCTTGACCAGCTCGTGGATGGTGGTGACGACAGGGCACGGCCAGGCCGACGCGCAGATCCGGCAGACCCCACTGGGATGCGCCCCGTGCTCCAGCAGCAGCCCGCGGATCACCACCACCAGATCGGGAATCAGTGCGCGTGCGGTCTCGCGGTCCTGCTCGGACCACTCCTGCGACTTCTCGGCCAGGTACTCCGCCTCGTCCAGGTGGTCGTAGAGGTCGATACGCAGCAGGTGGAACGCGTCGGCCACCGCCGGCGAGATCGTGTTCATCAGCGCCTCCTCGTGTTGACCCAAATCAACCCGTTGCCCCGGGGACAAGCAATACGTTGCGCATGGGACAACTCACCCACCGCTACCGGAGGGCAGCCGTGCGCGACCGCGAGCCGACGATCCGCAGCCGCGAGCTGGGCGAAGGGCTGCGCCGGGCCATGCACGGCGCGGGGTTGACCGGCAAGCAGGCCGCCCACCGATTGGGCTGCTCGCCGAGCTGGGTGTCCCGGCTGCTGTCGGGCAAGCGCGGCGGCACGGAGGTGGACGTGGCCGCGTTCCTGGCGATCTGCCGGGTGCAGGGCGCCGAGCGCGACCGGCTGCTCGGACTGTGCCGGGAGCAGAACACCCAGGGCTGGTTCCAGCAGCATGGCTCACGCCTCCCCAAACAGCTCGTGACATTGATCGACCACGAGAACAGGGCCGTTGGGATCGGCGACTTCCAGGCAACGTTGGTCCCAGGCCTGCTCCAGACCGGTGACTACGCGAGGGCTGTGATCAGCCGCAACGTCAACGTGCCAGTCGACGAAGTGGACGATCGGGTGGCCGCCCGGCTGGCCCGGCAGAGCCTGCTGAGCCGGGACCGACCCCCTCGCCTCACCTTCTACCTGCACGAACACTCGATGCGGCTGCCTGTCGGCGGGCCAGCGGTGATGGCCGAGCAGCTCCGACACCTGCTGCGCCTGGCCGCACGCCCATACCTCGCGTTGCGGGTCGTGCCGGCCGCGCTCGGCGCGCATGCAGCGATGTCCGGTCCGTTCACGCTGATGGAGTTCGCCGAGTTCCGCCCGGTGGTCTACCTGGACAGCGAGACGTCGAGCCTGTTCCTGGAGCGTGCCGAGGAGGCCGCCGCCTACCAGAACATCCTCGGGGCGCTGGCCGACACCGCGTTGAGCGAGGGACAATCGCGGGAGCTGATTGCCACCCTGGCAACCGAGCTCGACTTGGATCGAGAGGACCATGAGCACCGCGCCTGAACCCATCGTCATCGCCTGGCGGACCAGCAGCTACAGCGGCAACGGAGGTAGCTGTGTCGAGGTGGGCTGGCAGACCAGCAGCTACAGCGGCGGCAATGGTGACTGCGTCGAGGTGGCGGTGGCGCCCGACACCGTGCTGGTTCGCGACTCCAAGGACCGCGACGGCCCGGTGCTGAGCGTCTCCACCGCCGCCTGGCACGCCTTCCTCACAAGCCTTTAGCTTTGCCGGCCGGGCAGCTCGGCCACACCCGCGGCTTGTGGCCCGGAAAAGCTTGTTGCGCCGCGGGCGCGCTGGCTCCATCCTGATCGACATGACCCGCACCGCAACAACCGCGAGCCGGCGCCAACAGCGCCAGTCCTGCGCGCCTGCGGAACAGCGGCGCCCAGCCATGCCCACCTATTCGATCACCAACCGACCTGACGCCAACCTGCCTGCCACCCAGCGTGCACCGGCGGCACCGGGATAGCCCCACGACATCGGGCCCACACCGGAGCCGCCCGCAGCGCTCAGCAGCGCAGCGAGGCGGCTCTTCGTTTTCCCGCCCGAGGAGGTGACCGCGATGACCCAGACCACCATGGCCTGCACCAGCTCACACGTCGATCCGGAGATCTTCTTCCCAGGTGACCCTGAGCAGCTCGCGGCCGCCAGGGCCATCTGCGCCACCTGCCCGCACACGCGGCAGTGCCTCGCCGACGCGCTGGCGACGGGCACGTCCGACGGTGTGTGGGGTGGGGTGCTGCTCGAACGTGGTGCGGTCGTCGCCGTGAAGCGGCCGACGGGCCGGCCGCGGAAGTCGGCACAAGCCGCCGCGTGAGCGACACGCGGTGAAAAGAGGGGTCGTCCCGCTGCGGGCCGTACGTCGGGGGTCCGCAGCGGGGTGGCTGGCTATCGTCAGCTTCGGTCGGCACCCCGTCGACTTGTCGCGACAACTTCGAACGACAAGTGGTACCTGTCGGGACAAGTTCGAACGACAAGTGCCCGGGGAAAGCCGTGGGGCGCGGGAGCAACGAATCCGGGGGTTGAGATGAGCGTCAAGCAGGTAGCGCCCAAGCTGCTCAGCTGGGCGAGCGAGATCGAGCAGGGCACCATCGACCAGGCGGCGCGCACCGCGCGGCTGCCGTTCGTCGAGGGTCACGTCGCGCTGATGCCCGACGCCCACGTGGGCCTGGGCTCGACGGTCGGTTCCGTCGTGCCGACGCGTGGCGCGGTCATCCCGTCGTGCGTCGGGGTGGACATCGGCTGCGGCATGGTCGCGTCGGAGACCACGCTGACGGCATCGGACCTCCCCGCGGGGCTCGACGCGCTGATGCCGCTGGTGTCTGAGCGCATCCCGTCCGGGGTGGGCAAGGGCCACACCCAACCGGTCGCCGACGACGCGCTGGCAGCGCTCGGCAAGCCGCGCACCGAGCTGACCGGCAAGCAGGAGCGGAAAACTGGGCTCCAGTTCGGCACCCTCGGCTCGGGCAACCACTTCGTCGAGGTATGCCTCGACGAGCGAGACCGGGTGTGGACGGTGCTGCACTCGGGCTCGCGTGGGATCGGCAACCAGCTCGCGATGAAGGCGATCGCGGAGGCGAAGGGCCTGATGAAGCAGCGTTTCATCAGCCTCGAGGATCCCGAGCTGGCCTACCTGGTGCAGGGTGAGCCGTCGTTCGAGACCTACATCGCCGACATGCTCTGGGCACAGGCCTACGCGATGGGCTCGCGGCAGGTGATGGCCAAGCGGCTGCTGGAGAGCCTGTTCGAGGTGGTGGGTCACGGGCAGCACGTTCGGACCATCAACTGCCACCACAACTTCACCCAGCTCGAGCACCACAACGGCAAGGACCTGTGGATCACCCGTAAGGGTGCGATCAAGGCCGCGGCCGGTGACGAGGGCGTGATCCCTGGCTCGATGGGCACCCGCAGCTATGTCGTCACCGGGCTGGGGGCGCCGGCGTCGTACACGTCGTGCTCACACGGCGCCGGCCGCCGGCTGTCGCGTGCCGCGGCGCGGCGCACGCTGAGCGTGGACAGCCTGCACGAGGCGATGGGTGACCGGGCGTGGAACTCCGACGCCGCCGAGCAGCTGCTGGACGAGCACCCGGGGTCCTACAAGGACATCGACCGGGTGATGGCCGACCAGACGGACCTGGTCACGGTCGCGCACACGCTGAGCCAGGTGTTCAACTACAAGGGTGTGTGACAGTGCCCGCGCGGTGCGTCAGATCGGTTCCACGCGCACCGCGCAGGCCTTGAACTCCGGCATCTTGCTGATCGGGTCCAACTCCGGGTTGGTCACCAGGTTGGCCGCCTGGTCGCCGCCGAAGTGGAACGGCAAGAACACCGTGTCCGGCCGCAGGCTCGCGACGCAGCGCACCACGGCGTGCGCCACCCCGCGCCGCGACACCACCCGGG
>JACDBJ010000214.1 GCA_013695005.1 Pseudonocardiales bacterium | reverse complement strand
GCGCAACCTCGTGCGGGGTCTGGACAACGTCGTGCTCGCCGGCTGCGGCACCACGCCCGGTGTGGGGTTGCCGCCGGTGCTGCTGTCGGGCCGGTTGGCGGCGCAGCGGATCGTCGGGTCGACGGGTGCGCGCGAGCGCGGGGTGGTGGCGGCTCGCTGAGCTGCGCCGTGCGACGATTGCGCGGCCATGACGTCCCCGCCGCAGCGGCCAGTGCCCGCCGCAGCGATTCCCGATCCGGCCCGGCCCTCGGCCGCTGATCCGGCGCGCCCCGGCGGCTGGCTGGACAAGCTCGGCCGGCCACCGATGCGGGCGCTGCTGCTCGGCTTGGTGGGTGGGCTCCTGCTCGTGCTCGGTGGCGTCGGCGGGGCCGGCGTGCTGGTCAGCGACCCGGTGCTGTCGGACAGCCCGTTCGCGTTCTGGCGCTACGGGCACGGCCGCGAGCTCGCCATCTGGGTCGTCTACATCGGTCTCGCGCTGATCACCTGGGCGTGGGTGCTGCTCGGGCGCGCGGTGCTCGCCCGCAAGGTCGGCGGCCGTGGCGTGCTGACCACGTCCGCGGCGTGGCTGGCACCGATCGTGTTCGCTCCCCCGCTGTTCACCCGCGACCCGTTCAGCTACCTCGCCCAGGGCGCGCTGCAGATCGCCGGCTTCGACCCCTACGCCGTGGGTCCGGCGGTGCTGCTCGGCCCGATCAGCGACAACGTGCACGCGTTCTGGCAGAACACGCCGGCCAACTACGGGCCGCTGTTCGTCCTGCTCGCAAAGGCGATCATGGTGTTGACCGGGTCGAACCTGATCGCGGGCGTGATCGTCATGCGGCTGGCCATGATGGTCGGCCTCGTGCTGCTGGTCTGGGCGACGCCGGGGCTGGTCCGCCACCTCGGCGGCAAGGTCGCCCTCGCGCTCTGGATCGTCGTGGCCAACCCGCTGATGGTCATTCACCTGGTCGGCGGGCCACACAACGACCTGCTGGTCATAGGGCTGCTGGCCGCCGGCTGCCTGCTGATGCTCGACGGCAGGCACGTCGCGGGCATCGTCGTCGTCAGCCTCGGCATCGCGATCAAGGTGAGCATCGTGGTCGCGCTGCCGTTCCTCGTGTTGGTCTGGGCCGCCCGGCTCACCGGAACCCGGCCGCTGCGCATCACCAAGGCAGCCGCGGCGGCAGGTGGCCTGTTCGTGGCGACGTTCGCGGCGGCCACGCTGGCGGCGGGGGTCGGCCTCGGATGGTTGCCGGCGCTCAACGCGCCGATACAGATCGTCAACTGGCTCTCGCTGCCCACCGGCATCGGCGAGCTGGTCTACGGGTTGACCTCGTGGGTCGCGGAGCCGCAGAAGCCGCCGTTCATCGTCGTGGCCAGGGTCATCGGCGTGCTGGTGCTGCTCGTGATCGCGTGGCGGCAGTGGTGGGCTGCACGGGACGGCGGGCCGGACGCGGTACGGCGAGCCGGCCTGGTGCTGGTCGCCGTCGCGGTGCTCTCGCCCACGACGCTGCCGTGGTACGTCACCTGGGGCATGGCGCTGCTCGCGATGGGCCCGTGGTCTCCGCGCGCGCTGTCGCTCGTCGTGTTCGCCTCGGTGTGGCTGGTAGTGGTGGCCTTCCCGGACGGCGAGTCGGCGCTCTACCAGCCGGTCTACCTGGCGGTGTGCGCCGCGGGGGCGCTGCTCGCCGCGATCTCCCTGCGCCGCCCGGACCCGCTCGGGCTGCGCGGGCCGCCGGCGCAGCTGCGCGCATGACGAGCCGCGAGCTCGACGCCGCCGGCATCAGCGAGCCGGAGCTGCGTGCCGCGTACGCCCGTTGCCGCGAGCTCAACGCCGCACACGGCAGGACCTACTTCCTGGCCACCCGGCTGCTCACCCCGGCGCAGCGGCCGGCGATCCACGCGCTGTACGGGTTCGCCCGCTACGCCGACGAGATCGTCGACGACCTGGCGGACACCCGACCGATGGCGGAGCGGACCGCCGAGCTCGAAGAGCTCTGGGCGCAGCTGCGGCGAGGCCTGGCGGACGGCCGGGCCGAGCATCCGGTGCTGGCCGCGGTCGTGGACACCGCCCACCGCTACGACATCGACCACCAGCACTTCGAGGACTTCATGGCCTCGATGCGGATGGACACCGACGTCACCGATTATCCGAGCTTCGACGACCTGCAGCGCTACGTGCACGGCTCGGCCGCGGTGATCGGCCTGCAGGTGCTCCCTGTCCTGGGCACGGTCGTGCCGCGCCGGGAGGCCGAGCCACCCGCGGCCGCGCTCGGGGTGGCGTTCCAGATCACGAACTTCCTGCGGGATGTCGGTGAGGACCTCGACCGGGACCGGGTCTACCTGCCCGCCGACGAGCTGGCCGCGTTCGGCGTGGACCGCGAGCTGCTGCTGTGGTGCCGCCGGCACCGCCGCTGCGACCCCCGGGTGCGGCGCGCGCTGGCCCACCTCGTCGCCCGAACCAAGGCGGTCTACCGCAGGGCGGCGCCCGGTATCCCGATGCTCGCGCCGGTGTCGCGGCCCTGCGTGAAGACGGCGTTCCGGCTCTACGGCGGGATCCTCGACGAGATCGTGGCCGCCGACTACGACGTGCTGGCCAGGCGGGTCAAGGTGCCGAACAGCCGCCGGCTCGCAGTCGCGCTCCCCGGCGTCGGACGCGCGCTGGTGGCCAGAGTTCGTCCAGCAGCGCCTCACCGTCAGATCCAGCGCGCCTAACCGCTCCGCGCAAGATCGTCTGTGGGGCGGTCGACTTGAGTGGTCATCGGGCCGAACTCGCCGTTGATCGCACCGAGTCGGAACGCGCGCCATTCCTCGGTATTGAAGACCAAATTTTCGGCGGTCGTGCTTGACCGCACGGTCCACGCGCCGACGCTGACGCTGACATCCACGGCACCGTTCCGATTGGTCAACTTGTCCGCGATGACCTCTCCCAGCCACCGCGCCCACTGGTCAGAGGTGAAGGAGATCACCGGGCTGTGCGTGAGCTTGGTGTCCCTGATCTCCACGTGGCCATCGGCGACGACGCGCATCTCGACGCAGCCGTTCGCTTGGTTCGAATAGGACGACTTTCGCCATGCATCCGGGCGTTCCCAGGTACGCACAGTCACCTCCGGCACTACTGCAGCGCGGCGAGTCGGGAGCGGATCGCCTGCACCGTGTCGTCCGGCGACAAGGCGACCTCCCGAAGCCGGTCGACGATGCGAGTGTACCCCGCAACCTGATCTTGGTCCTGGATGTAGACGGCACCGTTCACGAGCTCGACGTAGCCGACCGACTGCGCGGCGGCGAAGTCGAGGACCGTGAATTCACCGACCAGGGCGTCGTGTGCGCCGACCGAGGTGAGCAAGACCCGGAGCTCGACATTGTCCAGCTCGGCAACCTTGGTCAGATGCTCCAACTGGGCGCTCATGATCACTGGGCCACCGATCACGCGATCCAGCACGGCTTCCTCGATGACGGCAGTGAACAGCAGCCGCTCGGCGTCGGCGTGGATGCGGCGCTGGCGAGCGACCCGCAAGCTGACGATCCGCTCGTCCTGGTCCGGCCGAACTCGGCTGCTGCCCGCCGTCACGCCGAGCGAGTAGGCCTCGGTCTGCAACAGTGCGGGAATGATGAGCGGGGAGTAGCTCGACGACCGAGTGGCCATGCCCTCCAGGCCGACGAATGTCTTCAACCAGTCCGGGACGACATCGGTCCAGGGCGCCCACCAGGTCTGGTGGTCAGCGCTGCCCGCGAGGCGAGCAAGCCGATCAACGTCCGCGACGTCAGCGCCGTAGAAGCGCAGCAGCGCAGTAACGTCAGCCGGTTGCTGCTGGTTGCGGCCGCTCTCTAGGTGACCGATCTTCGCCGGTGAGCAGTTGATGACCTTGGCGGCAGAGGTGATCGTCTGTCCTGCTCGTTTGCGGAAGTTCGCCAGCTCGACGCCGATCAGCCACCGCAGGGCCGACGGGTCCCCCCGCACCGCCATCGGACTACTCCCTTCCGTCCCGGCACAGCGTGCCGTACTCGTCGGCAGACGGGTGCCGACGCGCCGGAAGCGAAATCGGCAGCCGTATTGACATCGGTAGGGTTCTACGTGAAGCTACACAGTGCATCACGCCATCGTTCGATCGGCGCAACAACTGTCGAGAGTGGGCTCAGCGTGACCACTGTCCCGTTCCTCATCGCTGGCGGCGTCGTGATCGCGGCGGCCGTGGGGTGGCTCGTCATCCTGACGATCGCGGTCGTCAAGCTCTTGAAACGCAGCGGTGAGCCGGTATACCGGCGGTTGGGCAATGGCCGGATCCGCTTCAGATGGGGGGTGGCGCAGGCATTCGTCGACACGCGACGACGCCACCCAACCCGCTCTGTCGCAGCCGGACTCTCGTCGACTGACCGACCAGCCGCGAGCAGCAGCTCCACGATGAATTGAGGGACAGCCATGCCGGACGACCCGTTGATGCCGCAATTGCAGCGGTTCCCGGTCAACCCGCTGTTCATCCCGATCGACCACGCAATGCCGAGCGATGACCGTCCGTTCGTGCTGCGAGGCCACGTGCCATCCCGGACAGCGGCCGGAGAGGGTGTGATCCACGCGAAGCACCGCACTGACCCTACCCAGCGGAAGATCCCGCAGCAGACGAACCTGGACAACAAGGTGGTCGACGACTCCTACACCGTTCCTGACGAGTGATGCGACAACGCACCGTCTTGACCATAGGCGAATACGAGGACTGGTCCGCTGATTCGGTCGCTGACGAGCTCACGCGGCGAGGTGTGCGCAATTATCGCCTGGACACCGCCGACTTCCCTCAGCGTATGAAGATGTCCGCCCGCAATCGAGCGCCGGGTTGGTGCGGTCGAATCGAAACCGCGGCCGGACAGCTTGATCTTGAGGAAGTCACAGCAGTTTACTACCGTAAGCCCCGCCAATTTGATCTCTCGCCGGCCTTATCGGAGCCAGAGCGACGGTTTGCCCGAGCGCAGGCCCGCGTCGGAGTCGGCGGGGTGCTGTCCAGCCTCCGAGTCCGGTGGATGAACCTCCCGGCAGCCATCGCCGACGCTGAGAGCAAGCCACGCCAGCTCGACATTGCGGCCGACGTCGGGCTCGCAACGCCACCCACGCTCATCAGCAACGATCCGAGCGACGTCAGAGCGTTCGCGGCTGATGTCGGACGAATCATCGTCAAGCCGCTTGCGGAGCCGATCGTTCACGAGGGCGGCGGCTACACCGCGGTCTACACGCGCATTGTCGCCTCACGAGAGTTAGATAGCCTGGCCGGTGTGGCCGCTACCGCTCACCTGTTTCAGGCCTGGGTGCCCAAGAGCTACGAGGTGAGAGTGAAAACGCGCAAAGTTGCATCTGATGCAGCATTGGTCGCTTGACGCTGACACCTCGCCGCCAGGGGCTTGATGGTGGACTGTAGCCGTCTTGGCCCTGCGGGAGTTGCCCGACCTGGCCGAACAGGCTCGCCGTAACTAAGTCAACGATGTTGCGTTGGGTGCAACGTGGACATGGCAGGCTCGGCGGGTCTGGTGTTGGTGGACGGGGTGTGGCATCTCGACCCGGAGAGGGCCGTGTTCGAGGCGATGTTGCAGGGCTGGGAGGCTCAGCAGCAGGCTCGGTTCCTCAAGGTCGGCACGATCGAGCCGCGGCTGCGGCTGGTTCGGAGGTTCGCGAGATTCACCGGGCAGTATCCGTGGCAGTGGGACTCGTCAGAGGTCGAAGCGTTCTTCGTTCATCTGCGATCGCCTGCGAACGGCCGTCCGCTGGCCATGTCGGCGGCGAGGGGTTATCAGCGTGATCTCCGGCTTTTCCTGGACTATGCCTGCGATTCGAGGTATGCGTGGCCGGCCGTCTGCGAACAACGGTTCGGTGACACGCCGACCCAGATATTCCACGAGGGCAACTCGCTCGTCCACGTCGTGGACTATGAAGGCGATCCCCGGCGGCGTCCGCTGACCTATGACGAGGTGCAGGCGTTGTTCGATGCGGCGGACGCGCGCGTGGAGGACGCACGGGCGCGGGGCCGGAAGGGCGCGTTGTCGGCGTTGCGGGACTCCGCGTTGATCAAAACGGTGTATGCGTTCGGGTTGCGACGCCGCGAGGCGTGGGGTCTGGATCTTTCGGATTTCCGGCACAATCCCCGGGTTGTCGGTTACGGCCGGTTCGGTGGGGTGTTCGTGCGGTGGGGCAAGGCGTCGAGGGGTAGCCCTCCGCGGCGGCGCACGGTGCTCACGGTCCCGGAGATGGACTGGATCGTCGGTGTTTTGCAGCACTGGTGCGAGGAGGCCCGTCCGGTGTTCGGCGTGGGCAAGCACCCGGCCTGCTGGGTGACCGAGCGTCGGGGGCGGTTGTCGCCGCGGTCGGTGAACCACGCCTTCGAGACCATCCGGGTCCTGGCCGGCCTGCCGGCCGAGCTCGACCTGCACTGCCTGCGGCACTCCTACATCACCCACCTCGTCGAGTTCGGCTACCCGGAGAAGTTCGTGCAGGACCAGGCGGGACACACGACCGCGAGCACGACGGCGATCTATACCGGCGTGTCGGACGAGTTCCGCAACCGGCTGTTGGAGAAGGCGATCCGGCAGCGCCACGCCGAGCTGTGGGAGACCGCGCCGTGATCAAGAAGATGGGCTACGTCTGGCATCTGCGGATGCGCATGGCCGAGCGGGGCATGTTCCAGACCTCGGACCTGGTGCCGCCGCTGGCCGAACGGGGCGTGCACCTGTCTCGGGAGCAGGTGTTCCGTCTGGTCACCCAGCCGCCGCAGCGGTTGAGCATGGACACGCTGGCGGCGTTGTGCGACATCCTCGACTGCTCACCCAACGACCTCATCGAGATCGAGACGGTCCACAAGTCCGAACGCAAGGCCGCCGGCGCGTCCCGGCAGGCGTCCGACAAGGCGTCGCCACCGGTCCGGCGGACCACGATCCGGCGCCCCGACACCGGGCCACTCGGATGACCCGACGCCTGGACAGCGCCGCGCTGCGCGCAGAGTCCGCCGGCCACCTCACGTCCCGGCTCTCGCGGCTGGACACCCCGGCCGCGCTGGCGATCGTCGACGAAGCGACCGGCCACGTCAACGCGCTCACGCAGCTGCACGACCATCTGCGGGCGCACCCGGACGCGCTGACCTCGACCAGCTCCGCCGCGCCGCTGGCGCATCAGCGGCTCACCCGGCTGCTGCTCGCCGCCGGGTTCGACAGCGTCTGCCAGCCCCGGTGCAT
>JACDBJ010000174.1 GCA_013695005.1 Pseudonocardiales bacterium | reverse complement strand
GCCGTCCGGCTCGACGACGATGTGGCCGACGTGGCCCGCATTGCCGGTGCGGCCCAGCCATGGCCGGCCGTCGAAGACCAGCCCACCGCCGACGCCGGTGGACACCACTATGCCGAGCATCGCCGTGCTGCCGACGCCCGCGCCGTGCTGCTGCTCGCCCAGCGCCATGCACGCGGAGTCGAGCGCGATGGACACCGGTGTGGCGCCGACCAGCGCGGCGAGCCTGGCCTGCAACGGGAACCCGTCGCACCACCCCGGGATGTTGAGCGGGCCCACCAGGTCGGTGGTCCGGTCGATCGGACCGGCGCACGCCACCCCGACCGCATCGAGCGGCACGTCCACGCCGAGGCTGTCGATCGCGTCGACGACTGCCCGCCATACCGCCTCGGCGTCCCCGCTGGGCGTGGCGACCTGCGCCCTGCGCACGATCCGCCCGCCGTCAACCAACCCGGTAGCGATCTTGGTGCCGCCGATGTCCATCGCGAGGATCACCGGCTCCCACCGTCGTCGGTTTCCGGCGGCGGTGCGCTCAGCGCGGACTGCAGCAACGCCTTGGCAGACCAGCGCATCAGCCGCACGGCGTCATCCCGCGACAGTCGCGCAACGTCGGTCAGCCAGGCGAGGGCTTCGATGCCGACCGCGCTGCGGATCGCCAGCACGAGCTGGTGCCGCTCGGGGTCGGACAGCGTTCCCTCCAGCGGGGCCAGCGCGTCGGCGATCCATCCGATGGCGCGTCCCTGCCGCAGCGGGAGCGCGGCACGCTCGACGGGGTCGGCCTCCAAGGAGAGCCGGAGCATCGTCCGTTGCTGGGCCTCGGTGTCCACGATGACCTTCATGAACGCCTCGATGACGGCGTCGAGGCGTTCGGCCGGGTCGTCGGACGCGTCGGGCGGCAGCAGCGAGCTGGCGCTGGTCTCGGGGTGGGCGGCGGCGAGCAGCGTCCGCTGGTTCGGGAAGTACCGGTAGGCGGTGGGGCGTGAGATGCCGGCCGCGGCGGCCGCCTGCTCGACGGTCGGGGTGGCACCCGTAGCCACCAGATCGCGTGCGGCAGCGACCAGCGCGGTGCGGGTGCGCTGCTTCTGCTGCGTCCGGCCGTTGGCCTCGTACGGGGTTGACACGGCCCACACGATACTGCACTCTCGTCATGAGACTCAAATCTCATATGACTCTTGAGAGGCAGGAACCATGTCAACTGTCAGCACCCCGGTCCCGATCATCCGGTCCGCGCAGGACGGCGAGCGGCGCTGGTTCTACGGCGGCGGCGTACACACCTGGAAGGCGACCGCCGAGGACACCGGCGGCGCATTCCTGCTGTTCGAAGACCTCATGGAGCAGGGTAAGGTGACGCCGCTGCACACCCACCCCGCCGACGAGTCGATGTACGTCCTCGAAGGCGAGATCCTCGTGCACATCGACGGGCAGGAACACCAAGTCGGCGCCGGCGGGCTGACGGTCGCGCCGCGTGGCGTACCGCACGCGTTCATGGTCGTTTCCGAGCGCGCCCGGCTGCTGTGTCTGCACACGCCCGGCTCTTGTCAGGCGTTCTACTTGGGTGCCAGCGAGCCGCTCGCCGACGGCGAGGACTCCGGTCCGGTGGACTTCGACCGCATCCGGGCCTCGGGCCAGGCCAACGGGGGCATCGAGATCATGGGCCCGCCGCCGTTCGCCAAGCCCTGAGGTCAGTCCTCGTCGCTCGACCGGCCGGTCAGTTGGCCCTGGAGCTCTTTCATCACGCCGTTCGGGCCGTCCACTCGGCGCAGGCCGCGCAACGCCTCGACCAGCTCCTGGTCGGCGCCATGAAAGGCCATCGGGCCGGGTACCCGCGACGGACACCGCTGTGCAAGCGAATCGGTATCCCGATAGCGACTCCGTGCGTCAGCCGCGCGCGGCGTCCAGTGTCATCTCGGTGTTGCCCTTGACCAGCCCGGACACCGGGCACTGGTCCTTGGCGTCCTGCACGGCCTTGTCGAAGGCCGCGTCGTCGAGCCCTTCGACGTCGGCCCGCGTGGTCAGCGCGATCTTGGTGATGCCCTCGCCGACGACGAAGGTGACCACCGCGGAGGTCTGCGCGGAACGCAAGGTGCCCCCGGCCTCCCCGACCACGTGGGAAAGCATCATCGAGTAGCACGACGAGTGCGCGGCGGCGATCAGCTCCTCGGGGCTGGTCAAGGGGCCGGGTTCCTCGGTGCGGGCGGGCCAGGAGACGTCGAACGAGCCCACGCCGGAGGAGTCGAGCGATACCGTGCCGCTGCCGTCGGCGAGGCCGCCAGCCCAGCGGGTCGTCGCGCTTCGGTCTGTTCCCATGGCCGAAACCTACCGTTCGGAACGGAAGTGGCATCGGTCTGGGCGCCATCGCCGCCGCTGATGATGATGACCGCACGGCAGAACGACGCC
>JACDBJ010000167.1 GCA_013695005.1 Pseudonocardiales bacterium | reverse complement strand
GGGCGCCGGCCGGGGACAGCCCGGCGGAGAAGAAGATGCCCGCCCAGCCGCGCTTGAACACGCCGTCCGGGCTGAAGGCGTTGGCCGCCGGCGTGGTCGCGGCCACCGGCCCGGCCGAGGCCGAGTTGGGGAACAGCGCCTGCCCCAGGTCGTTCCAGGTGATCACCGGGGCGGTGGCGTCCACCCGCTTGTCGACGCCGGCGAGCATCAGCGACAGCGCACCGCCGTAGGAGCCACCGGTCACGCCGACCCGGGGGTCACCGGGAGTGTCGAGCTGAACCTCCGGTCGGGTGGCGAGGTAGTCCACCAGCCGCTGGGCGTCGGCGACCTCGGCGTCCGGAGCGTTGAGCGAGATCAGGCCGGTGCTGGCGCCGAAGCCTCGGGCAGACCAGGCCAGGACCACGTAGCCGCGGCCGGCGAGCTCCCTGGCGTCGGCGTCCACCGATGCCTTGCTGCCGCCGAAGCCGTGCGCCACGAGCACTGCGGGCGCCGGCGTCGTCTCGGGCAGGTAGACGGTGGCGTCGATGCTGACCGCCGGTTCACCCGCGCCGGCGAGTCGCATCTCCTCGGTACGTACGGAGGCAGAGCCGCTGCTCGGCCATACGGCCAGCGTGACGACCGCGGCGGCCACCACGGCGACCGCGAGGAGAACAGCGATGATGCGACTCCGGCTCAGCCGGAGACGGAGAGCACGGGGCAGCCGGGGCACCCTACGACCGTATCCCGGTTGGGTCAGGGACGGTCTCAGCCGGCTCTCAGTCAGCTCGCGTCAGGCCACGTCGGTGACGTGCTGCACCCGAGGATCCGCAGCGAAGAACGGGCCGACGAGCTGGCGCCACTGAACGAAGCGATCCGACTGCCGAAAGCCGATCGTGTGCGACTCGAGGGTGTCCCACTCGATGAGCAGGACGAACCGGTTCGGGGTCTCGATGCCCCGGGTCATCCGGGCCGACAGGAAACCAGGACTACCCCGCAGCAGCGCCGTTGCGGAGCGGTACGCGGCCGTGAAGTCATCCTCCTGGCCGGGCGTGATGCTGAACTCAGCGATCTCGAGCACCATCGGCTGATCGTGTCACACGCTGCCGGGCAGTCCGGGTTCGCTAGACTGGTACGTACACACCGTGAGGGGAGTATCCCTTCGTGATGGCATCGTCAACACGGCGTCTTGCGCCCGGTGCCATCGGTCGGCCCAGCGGCCGGCGGGAGAGACCTCGGTCTGGTACCGACGCGGCCTGACGCCGCCCTTACGGAGGCTTGCTACCGATGAACGTCCCCAGTTGGGTCTGGTTCGCCACCATCGCGAGCCTGCTGGCGCTCATCGTCGTCGACCTGTTCATCGTCGACCGCAACCCGCACGAGGTCAAAGTCCGTGAGGCGACCCGCTGGGTGATCTTCTACGTGACCCTTGCGGCGCTGTTCGGCATCGGCGTGTGGTACTTCGCCGGCGGCCAGTACGCGGGCGAATTCTTCGCGGGTTATCTCACCGAGTACTCCCTGTCGGTCGACAACCTGTTCATCTTCGTGATCATCATGACCACGTTCGCGGTGCCGCCGAAGCACCAGCACCGAGTGCTGCTGATCGGCATCGTCATCGCGCTGGCGATGCGTGGCGTGTTCATCGCAGTGGGAGCCGCGGCGATCTCCCGGTTCAGCTGGGTGTTCTACCTGTTCGCGGTGGTCCTGCTGGCGACGGCCTACCAGCTGGCACGCAATGGCATCGGGCGCGAGGAGGAGTACAAGGAGAACGCGCTGCTGCGCTGGATCCGCAAGGTCTTCCCGGTCTCCAAGGAGTACGAGGGCACGAAGCTGTTCGTCACGAAGAACGGCAAGCGGCTGGCCACGCCGATGCTCATCGTGATGATCGCGATCGGCAGCACCGACCTGCTCTTCGCTGTGGACTCGATCCCGGCGATCTTCGGGCTCACCCAAGAGCCGTTTCTGGTGTTCACCGCCAACGTGTTCGCGCTGATGGGCCTGCGGCAGCTCTACTTCCTGCTCGGCGGGCTGCTGAAGCGGCTCGTCTATCTCTCGATCGGGCTGTCGATCATCCTGGCGTTCATCGGCGTGAAGCTCGTGCTGGAGGCGTTGCACGAGAACTCGTTGCCGTTCCTCAACGGAGGCGAGCCCCTGCCGGTGCCAACGGTCGGGATCGGGCTGTCCCTCGGCGTCATCATCGGCGTGCTGGCCGTGACGACGGTGGCGAGCTTGATCAAGTCCCGCTACGACGAGCGGCTCGCACGAGCCAACAGCTGACCCTCCGGCGATCTGTCGTCGGAATGTGATCTAGTGCACCTAGTCTTCAACTCCTTGTTCCATCGAGAGGAGCCGACATGCTCGCCTTGGTTGCCGCAGTCCTCTTTTTCCTGGCGTTGATCTTCGCTCTGGCCACCCTTGCGGTCGGCACGGTGCTGACCAGCACGACGCTGTCGCTCGCCGGTCTCACGTGCCTCGCGCTGCACGTCGCCGGCGTCGGCGCCCGGACCAGGGTGGGTCGTCGCTGACCACCAGTTGATCTACCGGTGTCCCGGCGGTGCATGTAGTCCGGCACCGCTGGGAACACCGGTTCCATGACCGAGCCCGCTCCCACGCTCGCCCTGGACGTCGACGGCACGCTCGTCGACACCAACTACCACCACGCGCTCTCCTGGTACCGCGCCTTCCGCGGCATCGGCGTGACGCTCCCCGTGTGGCGGCTGCACCGCGCCATCGGCATGGGCGGCGACAAGCTGGTCGCCGCCGTGGCGGGCGACGAGGTCGAGTCCGAGTACGGCGACGAGGTACGCGAGGCGCATACGAGCGCGTTTGACGACATGCTCGGCGAGGTGGCCCCGCTGCCAGGAGCGCGCGAGCTGCTGGAGGCGATCGTCGAACACGGCTACCAGTTCGTGCTGTCCACCTCCGCGCAGGGCAAGCACGTTGAGCACTACCTCGATCTCCTCGGCGCCCGCGAGCTGGCCGCCGGCTGGACGACCTCGGACGACGTCGAGGAAAGCAAGCCCGAGCCGGACCTGATCGAGGTGGCACTGGCCAAGGTCGGCGCTCGGCGCGCGGTGATGGTGGGCGATTCGACATGGGACTCGGTGGCCGCCGGCAAGCTGGGCCTGCCCTCAGTGGCGGTGCGCAGCGGGGGGTTCGGCGCCGACGAGCTCACCGAGGCGGGAGCGACCACGGTCTACGAGTCCCTGGACGAGCTGCGCGAAGACCTCGACGCCCTGCCGTTCGGGCAGGTGTCGACCGCGGGGTGACGCGTCCTACGGCGAGCCCTCGATCTTGGGGATCGCGTCGAACGCCGACTGACCGATGACGGCGAGCCGGGTGCCGACTCCACTGGCGATCTGCCACTCCGTGAGTGAGACGGAGCGCCGGACGAGCGGCCGGTCCCGATCCATGCCCGCCTCGACCAGATAAACGTCATCGGCAAGATCGCCCTTGGCGTAGAACAGCTTCACGTCCGCCGGCCACAACGAATGATCATGGTGTCTCCCTGCAGGTATTGGTTGCAGACCGCCCGCTTGTGGCGCCGCAGTCACGTCTGCGCGGAACCGGGCAATGTCGATGGTTCGGCCGGGCGCGAACCCGGGGGTTCCACTTGCCTTCAACCGGTCACCGAGGTTTCCGTATGCGCGCGGATGGGCTCTGATGATCGCATTGGCATCACCCCCTTCCGCGCATTGCAGATGCGATGCGCCAGGCGGACGTACACCCGCCTGCTTCGCTCCGACATGCCTGGCAGCGTTGAGTGGTTGGGCCACGTCCCTGATACGCGAACTTGGCCCCGCAGCCGTCGGAGCACTCCAGCACCATCACAACAGGGTGGCCACACCTGCCGACGAAACTACGGCTGAGCGGTACTGCTCCGCGCTCATGGGTGAGTCACCGGCATAGTCGATCTCCAAACCCAGCACGCACCGGTTGACCAACCCGGTCACCGGGAGGGGTCCCATTTGACCGGCCCCCGGATGCACCCGCTAGGCGTGCGCGTGGTCGTCGGGGTGGGCCACCGAGGACAGGTGCGCACGGATGTGCGCGACGGTCGCGTCCTCGCCGCCCGGCGGAGTGTCGTCCGCAACGAGCTGGGAGTAGGTGATCACGACGTCTCCTTGGTACGCCGGCGCATAGTCCTGGCCGGCTCGCGATCAGTCACCAGCCGCGTGCGCGCCACTCGGCGAGCTGAGGGCGCTCCCGGCCGAGCGTCGAGTCGTCACCATGCCCTGGGTAGAACCAGGTGTCGTCCGGCAGCCGGCCGAACACCCGCTCCTCCAGGTCGTCCATCAGCGAGCCGAAGTCCTCCGGTGAGCGCGTTTTGCCGGGGCCACCTGGAAACAGGGAGTCGCCGGTGAACAGGTGCGGCCCGTCGTCGCCGCGGTGCAGCAGCGCGATGGAGCCGGGTGTGTGGCCCCGGAGGTGGATCACCTCGAGCGGTACCTCACCGACGACGACCGTGCCGCTGTGCTCCACCAGCTCGTCGGGCGGCAGCGGCAGCTCCGAGGCGTCATCCGGGTGCGCCACGGTCCAGGCCTCGAACATCCCGGCGACCGCGCCGAGTGCCTGCCAGTGGTCCGGGTGCCGGTGCGTGGTGACGATCGTGCGCAGCTCAGGCCGGGTGTCCCGGGCGCCGATCATGTCCGCGATCCGGTCCGGCTCGTTGGCGGCGTCGATGAGCAACGCCTCGCCGGTCGAACGGCAGACCAGCAGGTAGGCGTTGTTGTCCATCTGCCCGACCGACACCTTGGTGACCGTCAGAGCCCCCAGCTCTCGCCGGGCCGCCGGGCCGCCGGGATCGGTGTGACCGGTGTAGTCATCCAGCACATCCACGGCCGCAGCCTACTTGTCGGCCACCGTCGGTAACCTGCGCGGGGATGCCAGCCAGGCTGTCCGTGCCCGACCGCGTGCGGTGGGCCGTCGACGTGCTCGATGCGAAGCCCGCCGACATGATCTTGGAGACCGGCTGCGGTCCCGGAGTCGCCGCGGCGCTGGTGTGCGAGCGGCTGCGGACGGGGCAGCTGTTGGCCGTCGACCGCTCGCCCGTCGCGGTCAGACGGACCGCCGACCGCAACGCGGCGCACGTCACCTCCGGACGTCTCGTCGTCCGTCGATGCGAGCTCGACGAGCTCGTCGTGCCAGCACAGAGCTTCGACAGAGCGTTCGCCATCAACGTCAACCTCTTCTGGGTGCGGAGCCCCGCGCCGGAGCTCGCCGTGCTGCGGCAGGCCATTCGGCCGGACGGGATGGTCTACCTCCTGTACGGAGCCGCCTCACCCACGAGCACCGAACGAGTCACTGCATCCATCTCGACCGCGCTGCGCGTGCACGGCTTCACCGCTGTGGAGATCATCGGTGGCAGGTCCGGCGTCGGAGTATCCGCACGCGTTCCCACGCACTGACGCAACAGAGAGCTAGCTGACGCCGATCAGGTCGACGACGAACACGAGCGTCTCGCCGGGCTTGATCGCGCCGCCGGCGCCACGGTCGCCGTAGGCCAGGTGTGGCGGGATCACCAGCTTGCGCCGGCCGCCGACCTTCAT
>JACDBJ010000141.1 GCA_013695005.1 Pseudonocardiales bacterium | reverse complement strand
GCTCGCCGCGCTGGCCGGGGTGCTGGCGGCGCTGACGCTCTGGCTGGCGGTGCGGCGGTTCGGCGTCGCGCTCCGGTTGGCGACGGTCGGTGTCGCGGTGGCGTCGGCGTCTGCTCCGCTCGCGGTGTACGGCCAGCAGCTCTACCCCGAACTGCCTGCTGCGCTGGCGGTGGTGCTCGCGGTGGCCGCGCTCTCCGGGCCGGTACGCGGCCGCGAGCTGGTGCTGCTGGCGGTGACGGTCACAGCGTTGCCGTGGCTGTCGGTCAAGTACGCCCTGGTGGCGGCGGTGCTCGCCGCGCTCGGCGCGTGGCGGTGGTGGCGGGCCGGCGAGCGCGGCGCGGTGGCGGGGTTCACGGCGGGGCTGGCCGCCATGGGCGGGCTGTACCTGCTGGTGCACCGGACGGTCTGGGGTGGGTGGACGGTCTACGCCAGCGGCGACCACTTCGCCTACAACGGCGGCGAGTTCACCGTGATCGGCGTCGACCCGGACTACGTGCACCGTGCCTGGCGGCTGGTCGGGCTGCTGCTGGACCGCGACTATGGCCTCGTGCCCTGGCAGCCGGCGTGGCTGCTGGTGGTGCCCGCGGTGACGGCACTGGTGGCCGCGCGGCGGGCCGGGACGCTGGTGCTCGTGGCACCGTTGGCCGCCGGCTGGGTGGTGGCCACCTTCGTGGCGCTCACCATGGCCGGCTACTGGTTCCCGGGCCGGCAGGTGGTCGTCGTCATGCCGCTGGCGCTGCTGTGCGTGCTCTGCTGGCTGGACGGGTGCAGCCGGCGGGTGCAGTGGCTTGCGCTGGGGCTCGGCGCCGCGGGCGTCGTGAACTACGCGGTCCTGCTCGTCCAGGGGTGGCTGGGGCAGACCACCTGGGTGGTGCACTTCTCCGAATCGGTTGCGCCGTTCTTCCGGACGCTCAGCCCGGTGCTGGGCAACTATCGACACGAGCCCGACTGGCGGTTCCTGGCCGCGCTCGCGCTGGTGCTCGGGCTCGTCGTCTACGGCTGGCGCACCGGTCGGCGCGGCCGGCTGCCGCAGCCTCCGCGCGAGGATCCAGTTGCCGCCCGCTAGGTTCTCTAGGCGGTAACGAACGGCCCGTTCGGGCAGCCCTATCGCCCGAAAGTGCCGTTCGTTCCAACCGAGCCCTGCTGACGGAGCGGCCTGCTGTGGCGCTGACCGACCTGCCAACCGACGTCGAGAACCGTGGCCCGAGCGGCCGCGGCGGTTTCGCGCCGGCGATATCGCCGCGCATCCTCGTGCTGCTCGCGGCGCCGGTCCTGGCGATGTCGGCCTGGTGGCTGCTGCACAAGACCTACGGCTACTACCTGGACCTGCAGGTCTACCGGGTGGGGATCGAGGTCTGGTCCAGGGGCGGTGACATCTACGGCGTGCTGCCGCCGACCTCGGTGGGGGCGTACCTGCCGTTCATCTACCCGCCGTTCGCCGCGGTGGTGCTCAGCCCGTTCGCGTTGCTCCCGTGGGAGGTCGCCACCGTCGGGCTGCTGCTCGTTTCCCTCGCGTCGCTGACGATCACGCTGTACGTGGTGGCGCGCCGCTGCTGGCCGGGCGGCGGGCGCGACGGCGCGGTGGCGCTAACCGCGTTCGCGCTGCCGGTGGCGCTGCTGCTGGAGCCGATCCAGGAGACGTTCCGGCTGGGGCAGGTCAACCTGATCCTGATGGCGCTGGTAGCGGCCGACTGCCTCGTCGAGCGGACCCGCTGGCCGCGAGGGCTGCTGATCGGGATCGCCGCCGCGATCAAGCTGACCCCCGCGGTGTTCGTCCTGTACTTCCTGCTGCGGCGCGACACCCGGGCGGCGGTGGTCACCGTCATCGCAGCCGCGGCGGCGGCGGTGGTCACCGTCATCGCAGCCGCGGCGGCGACGGCGCTCGGGTTCCTGGTGAGCACGTCGGCGTCGGTGCAGTACTGGTTCGGCGGGCTCGGCGGCGCGTCCGGCCTCAGCGGGTCGCCGCTCCACAAGAACCAGGCCCTGCTCCCCGCGCTGGTCCGCCTGGAGATCCCCACCCCGCTACGGACGCTGCTCTGGCTGGCGCTGTGCGTCGGGGTGCTGGCGCTCGCGGTGCCGGTGA
>JACDBJ010000045.1 GCA_013695005.1 Pseudonocardiales bacterium | reverse complement strand
ACGCACCATTCCCCTTGCGGGAGATGTGCCCAGCGAGGCGAGGATGTGATCGTGGTCGAGCCGGTCAAAGGCCGCCTTCAAGTCGGCGTCGAGCACCCACAGACGCTTCGCGTCTGTGCGGCTCGCCACCGTGTGAATCGCCACGATCGCGTCGTGGCAACCCCGGCCAGGCCGGAAGCCATAGGACTTCGGCTCGAACCTGGCCTCCCACTCGGGTTCCAGTGCATTGACCGTCAGTGCCTGAAGGCACCTGTCGGCGATCACCGGGATTCCGAGCGGGCGACGGCGCCCGCCGTTCTTCGGCACATACACCCGCTTGACCGCACGCGGCGTCCACGGCTCGCTCTGATGCCGCAGCCAGTCCGCCATCTCGGCGCGCTGCTCTGCCAGCACCACGACTTCGCCGTCGATCCCGGCCGTCAAACGGCCAGCATTGAGCTGCGTCACCCGCCGCACGGCAAGTAGCGAGTTGCTGCGGGAACGCAACATCAACTTCTGAAGATTGCGGACCTGCTTCAGGTCCCCTGCCCGTGACGCCGCGAAGATCCGTTGCCGCAACCGCTCTACGTCGGACTCGACACGACGCCACTGCACCGCGTCCCAGTCGAGCCGCTCGCCCTCGGGTCCGTTCACCACGACATCGCCGATCACGGCCATGGTCGTGCGCGTCGACATTGTGGCGTCCAACTTGCCCCTCGGTTCCAGCGATTGACGATCATCAGTCGTCGCAGGCTCACCTGATCCGCGTCAGCAACCTTTCGGGTCGAGGCATTCGCCCCTGTCCGGCCAGTTATCCACGCACCGCTGGCGGAGGAGCCAGCATCACGGTGCCCGGTTTCCCGCTGCCTTTCGGCCACCGGCATTCGCTTCTCGGATCATCCTGCGCCCGCCGGGGGTTCGGCCTCCCTCACAGTCAGCCCACCAGACGCGATCACGCCTGGACCCCGAACGGGGTTGTCACGTTCCGCACGAGACAGATACGACCGGAGAGGGTGCCCTCTGTACCCCGGGGACGGTGGTGCGCTCCCACCCGGCCAAGTTCCCCCGGGTGGCACCCGTCGCCTCACAACGACCGGCCCCTACCTCCCGCTGCAACATCCCATCGAGCGAGAGTGCTAATGACGAGGCGTCAACGAAGGTTCACGCGATTCACCCATCCGGTCTTCCCCAGCCTGTAGCTCCCGGATGGAACGGGAACCCTTGGGCATTTCCTCGGGCTTCGCACCCCGCAGTTACCCGCGACGCACGCCGAGACGGGGACGGTCCTCACGCACTGGACCGAGCGCTACGTCTCCGGCATCAGCCGAACCTCCTTTGACGAACACCACTGCATCTCGTGCGACCTCGTGTCGCACGACAAGGTTGAGCCAGGACGACGAGGTCGGGGTGAAGTGCATGCGGAAGCGGGGATGCTTGGCGAGCCAGGCCCGCACGGCGGCGTGTTTGTGGGTGGCGTAGTTGTCGCAGATCAGGTGGACCGGTAGCCCCTTCGGGGTTTCCTTGTCGATTTTGCGGAGGAACTTGAGGAACTCGGTGTGCCGGTGGCGGGGCAGGCAGTCACCGATCACCTTGCCGGTGAGCACGTCCAACGCCGCGAACAGCGTCGTGGTGCCGTTGCGTTTGTAGTCGTGGGTCATCGTCTCGGCCCGGCCCTTGATCATCGGCAGCGAGGGCTGGGTGCGGTCCAGCGCCTGGACCGAGGATTTTTCGTCCAGGCACAGCACGATCGCATTGTCCGGCGGGTTCAAGTACAGCCCGACGACGTCGATCAGCTTCTCCTCGAAACGCGGATCGCCCGACAACTTGAACGTCGTGACCAGATGCGGCTTGAGCCCGCGCGCGGCCCACACTCGCTGCACCGTCGCCGGGGACACCCCGACCTGGGCGGCCATCGTGCGGCACGACCAATGCGTGTGACCGGCAGGCTTGGAGTTACGGGTCAACTCGACGATCTCGTCGATCTTGGTCTGCGCAATGGTGGACTTGCGACCCCGCCCCGCCCGGACCTGGCCCAGCTTCCCCAGACCCTCCTCGGCGAAGCGGGCACGCCACGCCCGCACCGTCGTCACCGTGATCTGGGTCTGCTGAGCGATCCGCGCGTTCGCGACTCCATCGGCGGCCAGCAACAGCACCCGGGCCCGCCGCACCTGCCGGTGCGGCGCGGTGTGCGACTTGGCGATCACCTCCAACGCCGCACGCTGACCGTCCGAGATCACCAACGCAGGAGCAGGCGTCATCATCCACAGAGTCTACAGCAAAACACCCAGCTATTTTGGAGACACACCACTAGATCGTCGCGGCTTCTTGATGCTCGGTGGTGGCATGGCAGCGGGCATGGCCGACCAGTGGCTCAGAACCGAGTCAACACAGCTCGTGTCGGTACTGCGTGGTGGACGAGTCGACGTCAGCCTGGTCACCTGTTTCGAGCGTCGCTTGCCGGCGCTGTGGCAGATGGACGCCAGCCTCGGTGGCGGCGGCGTACGAGGAATGGTCGACGCGGAGCTGCGGCT
>JACDBJ010000043.1 GCA_013695005.1 Pseudonocardiales bacterium | reverse complement strand
GGCCGCGCCGCTGGCCGGGCGCCCGCTGGCGGCTGCGAACGCCGAGCTGGAGTGGCCGGACAGCCCGCACCTGGTGCTGTGGCACGCGCAGACCGTGCTCCGCGAGTCGCGCGGGGACGGCCACGTTGCGGCGTTGATCGCGGCCGGGCTCGATCCCGCCGAGGCGTTGGTGGTCTTCGTGATCGACGCGGAGCTGGACGCGGACTGGGTCCGCCAGCGCAGGGGCTGGTCCGAGCAGGAGTGGGCGGCAGCCGTCGAGCGGCTGCAGGATCGCGGCCTGCTGGACGACGCCGGCGCGCTGACCGCCGAGGGCGCAGAGCTGCGGGCCTGGGTGGAGCGGCGCACCGACGAGGGCGCCGCACCGAGCTGGCAGGCTCTGGGTGCACAACGCTCGGAGCGCCTCGTGGAGCTGATGGCGCCGGTGGTTCGCGCAATCGTCGCCGGCGACGGCCTGATGCTGGGCAACCCCATGGGGCTCCGGCCGTTGGTCTAGGTACCGGTCGTCAACTCGGGGGGACAGAGCAATGTCAACGCCGCAGTATCCGAGCTGGCCGCCTGAGGAGCCGGAGCAGCGACCGACGCTGCCGGAGGCTCCGCAGCAGCAGTACCCGACCCTGCCGGAGGTTCCGCAACCACCGCCGCCTTATCCGCCGCCGGGGTACCCGCCGCCGTATCCCGGTTACCCCGGCTATGCGGCCTATCCGGCGTACGCGCCGCCGCGGCCTACGAACGGGATGGCTGTCGCCTCGCTGGTGCTGGGGATCATCTGGATCTACTGGCTGGGCAGCATCCTCGCCCTGGTCTTCGGCTACGTCGCTCGCAACCAGATCCGTCAGCGCGGTGAGCAAGGCGACGGCATGGCGGTGGCCGGGATCGTGCTCGGCTGGGTAGGCGTCGGCGTACTGCTGACGATCCTGGTGATCGCGGGCGTTGGAACCGGGTTCCGCTACCGCTGACCAGCGCACGCAGGCCGCGCGACGCCGTGCCAGGATAGAAACGTGTCTCAAACCGACCCCCGCCGTGCGGCCGCCGTAGCGTCCACCATTGCCGGCGCCGTCGACCTCTCGGCGCTGAAGGCCCGGACGGAGGACCCGCCGGCGACGAGCAGCTCGCCGTGGGTCGTCGACGTCACCGAGCAGAACTTCCAGACCGAGGTGCTCGAGCGCTCGCTCAACATCCCGGTCGTGGTCGACCTGTGGGCGAGCTGGTGCCAGCCCTGCAAACAGCTCTCTCCGATCCTGGAGCGGCTGGCTGACCAGGGTGGCGGCACCTGGCTGCTCGCCAAGGTCGACGTCGACGCCAACCCGCGGATCAGCCAGGCCTTCGGAGTGCAGTCGATCCCGACCGTGGTGGCCGTCGTCGCAGGTCAGCCGGTGGACGCCTTCAACGGCGCGATGCCGGAGCCGCAGGTACGCCAGTGGATCGACTCCTTGGTCGACGCGTTGCGCGAGAAGATGCCCGGGATCGCCGCCGCCGAGCTGGGCGCGGGCGCCGCCGAGGCGCCGGAGCTGGAGGAGGAGCCGGACGACCCCAGGTTCACCGCCGCCGAGGACGCGCTGGAGCGTGGCGACTACGCCGCGGCCGAGCAGGCCTACCAGGCGATCCTGGCCGCCGAGCCGGCCAACGAGCAGGCCGACGCCGCACTGGCCCAGGTGCGCTTCACGGCGCGCGCCGACGCTGCCGACCCAGCTGCCATCGCGCGGGCCGACGCCGCCCCCGACGACGTGGACGCCCAGCTGGCCGCAGCCGACGCCGAGCTGGCGACCGACCAGGTGGAGGCCGCGTTCGACCGGCTGGTCGCCACCGCGGGGCGTACCTCCGGCGAGGACCGGGACCGGGTACGTGAGCACCTGCTGCAGCTGTTCGACTTGTACCCGGCCGACGATCCGCGGGTGATGACCGCCCGCCGCGCGCTGGCCCGGGTCCTGTTCTGAGCCTGTCCACGGCGCGGTGATCGCTGCGAGTGGACATCTGACCGTGCTCAACGCGGCTCGATGGCCACTCGTGACGATCTCTGGTGGGCTGGCGCCGCGGGGGCATCAGCCGCAGGCGGGCGGGCCGCCGAGGGTGCCCGCCCGGAAGATCTCCACGCGCTCGAACCCGGCCTCCTCGCCGCCCACGGCTCCGCCGGCGTCGCGCTGCGCGTAGTCCAGCGCGAGCAGCGCGTGCATCGCCTCGTCCAGGTCGCCGGGCGAGAGCTGGTAGCCGCGGCCAGAGCGCATCAGCAGGTCGCCGGTGTAGGCGCCGGCAAGGCACAGCGCCCGCCGGCCGGCCACCGGCCCCTGCAC
>JACDBJ010000547.1 GCA_013695005.1 Pseudonocardiales bacterium | reverse complement strand
CGAGCTGCCGGGGGCGCAGCCGGAGCCGGAGCAGTCGGTGCACACCAGGGCGGTGTCGACGGCCAGCTCGCGGGTGATGCCGGTGGCGCACTCGTCGAGGGTGAGCTGCATACGGATCAGGGCGTCGGCGCCGGGCTGCACCCGGCTGCGCGGGCCTCGTGCGGCCGCAGCGGCAGAGCCGCCGAAGAACGCGTCCATGATGTCGCCGAAGCCGAAGGCGCTGAACGGGTCACCGCCGCGCTGGCCGGCCGCGGCGCCGTTGTCCAGCGGGTCGCCGCCGAGGTCGACGATCCGTCGCTTCTCCGGATCGCTGAGCACCTCGTAGGCGTCGCGGACGTCCTGGAAGCGACCCTGCGCCGCCTCGTCGGTGTTGACGTCGGGATGCAGCTCTCTCGCGAGCCTGCGGTAGGCCCGCTTGATCTCCTCGGCGCCGGCGTCCCGTCCGACTCCGAGGATGCCGTAGTAGTCCCGTGCCACCCTCGTGTCCCTCATGTCCTCACGTTCAATCGAGCTAGCGGCTGGTCGCGGTCGTCACTCGTCATTGTCCGGTCGTCATTGTCCGGACAGGATCTCGCCGACGTAACAGGCCACGGCCTGCACGGCGGCGATGTTGCTCGGGTAGTCCATCCTCGTCGGCCCGAGCACGCCCATTCCGCCGAGAACCTTAAGCGGCGAGCCGTAGGCGATCGACACCACGGATGTGGAGCGCATCTGCTCCGCCTCGTTCTCCTCGCCGATGCGGATCGTCACCGTCGCCGGATCCTGGGCCGCGGCCAGCAGCTTCAGCACGACGACCTGCTCCTCCAGCGCCTCGAGAACCTGCCGCAGCGAGCCGGGGAAGTCGGCGGTGTTGCGGGTCAGGTTGGCCGTGCCGCCCAGGACGAGGCGCTCCTCGGGGTGCTCGACCAGCGTGTCGATCAGCACCGCCGACAAGGTCGTCACCACGTCGCGCAGCTCGCCGGGAGCGGAGTCGGGCAGCTCGGCCACCCGCGCCGACGCCTCGGCGAGCCGGTGGCCGATCAGGGCACTGTTGAGCATGCTGCGCAACCGCGCGACGGTGTCCTCAGTGAGCATCTCGCCAAGGTCGACCATCCGCTGGTCGACCCTGCCGCCGTCGGTGATCAAGACAATCATCAGCCGGGCCGGGGTCAGCGCCACCAGCTCCACGTGCCGGACCGTCGACCGGCTTAGGGTCGGGTACTGCACGACGGCGACCTGGCGAGTGAGCTGGGCGAGCAGCCGCACGCTGCGGCGCAGCACGTCATCGAGGTCCAGCGCGCCGCCGAGGAAGTTCTCGATGGCCCGCCGTTCCGCCTCCGACAGCGGCTTGATCTCGCTGAGGCGGTCCACGAACAGCCGGTAACCCTTGTCGGTCGGGATGCGGCCGGCGCTGGTGTGCGGCTGGGCGATGTAGCCGTCCTCCTCGAGCACCGCCATGTCGTTGCGGACGGTCGCGCTGGACACGCCGAGGTTGTGCCGGTCGACGATCGACTTGGAGCCGACCGGCTCCTGGGTGGAGACGTAGTCGGCGACGATGGCACGCAGCACCGCAAAGCGCCGCTCGTCCGCGTTCACCTGGCCGTCCCTTCGCTCCGGTCGAGCCCAGTCTAGGCGCGCGTGACCGCTGCCGGCCGGATCCCGACGGGCGTCGCGGATCAAGGGTTCATCCCGGTGGTTGGTTAGGCTTGCCTGAGCGTATGGTGGGTGGCCCCCGGTGCCCCGTACCCCGGCCAGAGTGAGGGCGATGAGCCAGGCTGTGAAGCCAGCAGACCAGCAGGACGAGCGCGATTCGAGCGCCCTTGCTGACACGCTGCGCCGGCTCGACCCGCTGGTTCCCCGTCAGGATGTGCGCCACGGGCGTCCGACCGAGGCGCAGTGGACCAACCTCGGCGCGCTGGTCGACGAGGGCCTGCTTGTCGACGTCCTCGAGCGGCTGGCCGATCACTTCCAGGCGGGTTCGGGCCTATTCACCGAACGCCCTGGCTCCCCGATGGCCGCCCACGCGCTGATCGCCCGCGCCGCGCTGCCTGCCGCCGCGCTCGGGGCCGCCGTGTTCGGGTTGCGGAGGCTGCCGTTGCCCCGGCTCGGCGACCTCGCTGTCCGCTGGCCCGACGGCGGCGCGCGGGTGGATGCCGTCGCCATCGCCGACGCCGAGCTGCTCGTCCTCCCGAACGACGAGCTGGCCGGCCGGGACGGCGTGCGCGTCGTGCCCGATCTGCAGGCCATGCACAAGGAGCTGCTGGCCGGCGTCTACGACATCTACCGCCCGCTGGTGGAGCTGACCAGCAGGCTGGGCCACCGCGGGCTTCGGGCGCTGTGGCAGGTGGTCTCCGACCGCGTCGCCACCGGGCACGTCCGGGCCGGCAGGGTGCTCGGCCGGCAGGCCATGGCCAAGGCGGAGGTCGAACAGCTGATGGCCAGTGCGGATAAGCCGCTGCTGCAGCAACCGGTGTGGCTCGACGTCGAACACGACGGCGTCGAGCACGTCTTCAAGCAGCTGTCCGTGTGCTGCCTGGCCTACAAGACGCCCGTGCGCCCCGAGGCCTACTGCGCCACCTGCCCGCTGCTCGGGCCTGGTGAGTCGGTGGAGCTGTTGCGCAGCCGGATGACCACCTCGGCCTGAGCCGGCGCCTCAGCCCCAGCCGAGCAGGTCGCGGATCACGACGTTGGCCAGCAACCGCCCGCGCCTGGTCAACACCGCCCGTCCGTCCCGCACCGCAGCCGTGTCCAGCAACCCATCCTGGGCGGCCCGCGCCGCAGCCAGCCGACCGACCGCGCCCAGCTCGTCCAGCTCCACCCCGTCCGAGCACCGGGTCTGCAACATCACCCGCTCGGCGTGGCGCTGCTCGGGCGACAGCTCCTCCCGGCCCTCCGCCGGCGAGTGGCCGTCCGCGAGCAGGCTGGCGTAGCGCGCGGGGTGCCGGACGTTCCACCAGCGCACTCCGTTCACATGCGAGTGCGCGCCGGGACCGGCCCCCCACCAGTCGCCGTCACCCCAGTATCCGAGGTTGTGCCGGCACCACGCTGCGGGCGAGCTGGCCCAGTTGGACACCTCGTACCAGTGCAGCCCCGCGGCACTGAGCACCTCGTCGATCAGCTCGTAGCGCTGCGCCGCGACGTCGTCCACCGGCGCGGCCAGCTCGCCGCGGGCGACCCGCCGGGCCAGCGCGGTGCCGTCCTCGACGATCAGGGCGTAGGCCGAGACATGGTCGACGCCCGCGCCGAGGACCGCGTCCAACGACGCCCGCAGGTCGGCGTCGGTCTCCCCCGGCGTGCCGTAGATCAGGTCGAGGTTGACGTGCTCGAAGCCGGCGGCTCTCGCCTCGGCCGCGGCGGCCACCGCCCGGCCGGGGGTGTGCCTGCGGTCGAGCACCGCGAGCACGTGCGGCGCGGCGGACTGCATGCCCAGCGACACCCTCGTGTAGCCGGCGTCGGCCAGCGCCGCGAAGAACTCCGGTGAGGTCGACTCGGGGTTCGCCTCGGTGCTGACTTCGGCCCCGGGCGCCAAGTTGAAGGTGCCGCGGACGAGGTCGAGCACCCCCGCGAGGCCGTCGCCGCCGAGCAGCGACGGCGTACCGCCACCGACGAAGACGGTGTCGGCCGTGGGCGGGGTGCCCAGCACGTGCGCGGCCAGCTCCAGCTCGGTCCGCAGCGCCTCGCGCCAGCCTGGGATCGACGCGCCGGAGCCGGCCAGCTCGCTGGCGGTGTAGGTGTTGAAGTCGCAGTAGCCGCACCGCGCGGCGCAGAACGGCACGTGCACGTAGACGCCGAACGGCCGCCGGCCGAGATCGTCCAGGCACCCCGCCGGCAGCTCACCGGTGTGCGGCGCGACGGCGCCGGCGGGCACAGCAGAGGGCACCAGACCAGTGTTGCAGCGCGGCGCGGAATCAGCCGCTCGTGTCCGCAGGGGACTAGGATGAAGTCAACGGGGTCGCGCAGGCATCGCCCCCAAGTTGGACGGCCTCACCGTCCATGTTGCCGCTTTGCTCCGCTGCCGGGTCGGCACCTCGGCGGCACAGCCGTAGGGAGAAACGCACATGACGTGGGCCAGGCACGCGAGCACCACCAGCAAGGACCCGGACCGCTTCGCAGTCGTCCAGGCGGCCTACAAGCTCACGTGCGAGGCGCAGGGCCGCCGGGCCGCGCTCGTGGTCGCCGGCCACTCGGCCGACGCCACCGACTGTGCCGAGCTGCTGGCGATGCTCGGCCTCGACACCGTCAGCCGGACCCCCGCGCCCGAGTAGCGCCCCACCCATGCTGTGGCCTTCGTCCCAGCATGTGAATCACTCTGGCCACCAGGCGGG
>JACDBJ010000584.1 GCA_013695005.1 Pseudonocardiales bacterium | reverse complement strand
GGCTACCCGCCGCCGCAGCAGGGCGGTCAACCAGCGTCGGGCTACCCGCAGAGCCAGTTCGCGGCGCCGGCCGGTGTGCCGAAGGCGGCGCAGAACGCCTTCCTGTGCTGGACCGCCCTCGCGGGCCTCGTCCTGCTCAGCTTCGTGATCAACCTCGCGATGTCGATCGGTTCCGGCGGCACCGTCAGTGGGTTCCTCGGGATCGCGCTGGCCGCCGGGGCGGCGTTCGGCGCGCGCGAGATGCGCGCCGGCAAGAGCAGCGGGCGGACCATCGCGGCGGTCTGCGGCGGCGTCCTCGGGGCGTTCCAGCTGCTCGGCCTCGTCCTCATCCTGGGTGTCGCATCCTTGATCGGCGGCGCAGTGGTCGTGATCTCCGTCCTGCTCATCGGCGTCGCCCTCGGGCTCGTCGTGGCCGGCATGGTGTTCATGTTCAAGCCCGAGGTCAGCGCTTACCTCGCCAGGCGCTGACCCGCGGCCGCTGCGCCTGTTGGCCGCAGCGTTGCCACCAGGGGTGATAGCCACGACATCCGACGGGGCCTTTTGCCGCTGGACCGTGGACAGGTGATGCCCGCGGCCATACCGTTCCGCGAATGACGACTCCTCCCGACCCGGAGTGGCAGGGCCAGCAGCCGGGTCAACAGCAGCCTCCTCCATCTGAACACCCGCCACCCCCGCCGCCCGGTTACCAGCAGGGCCCGCCGCCCGGCTACCAGCAGGGGCCACCGCCCGGACACGACCAGGGGCCACCGCCCGGCTACCAGCAGCAGGGCTACCCACCCCAGGGCTACCAGCAGGGCCCGCCGCCCGGCTACCAGCAGCAGGGCTACCAGCAGCCCGGCGGTACGCCCTCTGCTGAAGAGCTCTGGCCGGGCGCCGACGCCTTCAAGGTCGCCGCACCCAGCGGCGTCCCCAAAGACATCCAGATCTCGTTCCTGATGTGGATGGCGCTGGCCGGGCTGCTGGTCCTGCTGTTCATCCTTGGATTGATCGGCTCGGCCTCCTCCGGCGTCGGCGTCGGACTCGGCTCCAACATCATCGGGCTGCTGCTCGGTCTCGGCGCCGCGTACGGAGCAGTGATGATGCGTGCCGGCAAGGCGTGGGGCCGGATCGTCGCCGCGGTCTGTGGCGGCATCCTCGGACTGTTCCTGCTGATCGGGCTGATCGCACTGCTCGGCGCGATCGGGCTCATCGGCGGAGCGTTCGGCGGCTCCGTGGTGCTCATCATCATCATTCCGTTGTTGATCGTGGTCGTCGGGCTTGGACTGATCATCGCGGGCATGGTCTTCATGTTCCGGCCGGCCGCGAACGCCTACCTGACCCAGTCGCAGGCGCGGTAACCGGGGCAGCCCAGCTCGGGTCGGTATGGGGACGCCGACCCGAGCAGCGTCGGTACGCAGGCCACCGTCACCACATCGGTGCTGGCGAGGCTGCCGGATGCGATGGACAGCCCATCGGGCTGGTCCTACGGTGACCGGGTGACCACGCCACCGGACCCGCAGCAGGGTCAGCCGCCGCAATCGTCGGCACAGCCGCCCGCACCGTCAAACGGTGCCGTGAGCGACGCCACCCAGGCCCAGCCTGACCAACCGCCACCGGGCGGCCAGCCGACCTACCCGCCGCAGCCGGATCCGACGGCGACGCCGATGTACCCGGGGCAGGCTCCCTACCCCGGCCAGTACCCGCCGCAGCCGCAGTACCAAGGCCAGCCCCCGTACCCGCCGCAGGGCCAGCCGCAGTACCCGGGCCAGCCGGAGTACCCGCCGCAGGGCCAGTACCCGGGGCAACCTCCCTACCCGGGCCAAGGCGAGGGCCAGCCGTACCCGCCGCAGGGCCAGCCGCCGTACCCGGGCCAGCCGCAGTACGCCGCTCAACCCCCCGAGCGGCCGCCGCTGCCCGGGGAGCAGCAGCAACAGGCTCAGCAACAGCAGCAGGGCAGCAGCTACCCCTATCCCGCCGGCGGTGGTGGGCAGTACCCATACCCGTACAGCCAACCCCCGGCCGGTCTGACCGAGGCGACGCCGGGGCCGGTGTCCAAGCCACCAGCGATGCACGTCTCGCTGGTGCTGCTGATACTCGCCGCGGTTCTTCCCGGTCTAGTCGGCGCGCTGCTGCTGGTCGTCTCATTCGGCTCAGAGTCCTCGCTGGGCTCCCTGGGGGACCAGCTCAACGTGACGGGCTCGATCGTGGGCATCGTGCGTGTCATCGGCGCGTCGTTCTTCCTGCTGGCCATTGCCTACATCGTCTTTTCGGTGATCGCCTACCGCGGCCGGAACTGGGCGCGCATCGTGGTCACGGTGCTCACCGCGCTCTTCGACATCGTGCTGGTTCTCGGCCTGGTCGGCGGAAACAACCAGACCGTAGGCGGGTTGCTCGTCGCGGGCGGCATCATCGTGGCGTCGATCGTCGGCGTGGTGCTGATGTACCTGCCCAAGTCGGCGGCGTTCTTCGCCGCGGCCAGCCGGCGCTGACAGGCTGCCCGGCTGCCGAAGGAGCTCGCTGTGACCCCGCCGACGACCAGCGGCCGCACGCTGCAGTCCGAGGTGCTGTTCGAGCGCGCGTGCCGGGTCACCCCCGGCGGGGTGAACTCGCCGGTACGGGCGTTCCGCAGCGTCGGCGGGACGCCGCGGTTCATGGTGTCCGGGCAGGGGCCGTGGCTGACCGACGTCGACGGCAACCGCTACGTCGACCTGGTCTGCTCGTGGGGGCCGATGATCCTCGGGCACGCCCACCCTGCCGTGGTCGAGGCGGTTCAGCGGGCCGCGGAGAAGGGTCTCTCGTTCGGCACGCCGACCGAGGGTGAGCTCGAGCTGGCCGAGGAGATCATCGGCCGGGTTCCGCCGGTGCAGCAGGTCCGGCTCGTCAACTCCGGCACCGAGGCGACGATGAGCGCCGTGCGGCTGGCCCGTGGAGTCACCGAGCGACCGGTCGTGGTCAAGTTCGCCGGCTGCTACCACGGCCACGTGGACGCGCTGCTGGCCCAGGCCGGCTCCGGGGTCGCCACGTTCGGGCTGGCGGCCAGCCCCGGCGTCACCGGTGGGCAGGCGGTGGACACGGTCGTGCTGCCCTACAACGACCTGGACGCGGTGCAGGCCACATTCGCGCGGCGTGGCTCGGAGATCGCCTGCGTCATCACCGAGGCGGCCGCGGGCAACATGGGTGCGGTCGCGCCGTGGCCGGGGTTCAACCGCGGGCTGCGTGAGGTGTGCGAGTCCTACGGCGCGCTGCTGATCATGGACGAGGTGATGACCGGCTTCCGGGTGACGCCGGCAGGCTGGTACGGGCTCGATCCGGTTTCCGCCGACCTCTACACGTTCGGCAAGGTGATGTCCGGCGGGCTGCCGGCGGCGGCGTTCGGTGGCCGGTCGGAGCTGATGGCCTACCTCTCGCCGGAAGGGCCGGTGTACCAAGCCGGCACCCTGTCCGGGAACCCGGTGGCCGTCGCGGCCGGCCTGGCGACGCTGCGGACCGCGGACTTCGGCGTGTACTTCGCCCTCGACCGCGCGGCCACCCGGCTCGGCGAGCTGATCACGCTCGCGCTGACCGCCCAGGGCGTGCCACATCGCGTGCAGTACGCCGGCAACCTGCTCTCGGTGTTCTTCGCCGAGGAGGAAGTCGTCGACTACGACGGAGCCGCGGCCAGCCAGACGTGGCGCTACCCGCCGTTCTTCCACGCGTTGCTCGACGCCGGTGTGTACCCGCCGCCCAGCGCGTTCGAGTCGTGGTTCGTCTCCGCGGCCCTGGACGACGACGCGTTCGAGGTGATCGAGGCGGCCATGCCGGCTGCGGCCCTTGCCGCGGCAGGCGCGGTGGCCCCGTTCGGCACGGACGGGCCGGTATGACGCTGACCGTGGTGCATCTGGTGCGACACGGCGAGGTGCACAACCCCGACGGGCTGCTGTACGGGCGGCTGCCGGGGTTCCACCTCTCCGAGCGGGGTGAGAAGCAGGCGACAGCGGTGGCCGCAGCGCTCGCCGCCCGTGACGTCACCGCCGTGCTGGCCTCGTCGCTGGAACGCGCCCAGCAGACCGCCGCCCCCATCGCCGCCGCGCACGGCCTGGAGGTGATCACCGAGGACGGGCTGATCGAGGCGGGCAACCTCTTCGAGGGCACCCGCGTCGGGCTGGGCGACGGCGTGCTGCGCAACCCGCGGAACTGGTGGAAGCTGCGCAACCCTTTCCGGCCGTCCTGGGGCGAGCCCTACGGCGAGATCGTCACGCGCATGCTCGCGGCCGTGCAGCGCGCCGCCGCGCTCGCCGAGGGCCACGAGGCCGTGTGCGTCTCACACCAGCTGCCGATCTGGACCCTGCGCCGGCACCTGCTCGGGCAGCGGCTGTGGCACGACCCCAGGCGCCGTGAGTGTGCGCTCGGCTCGCTGACCAGCCTCGACTTCGTGGACGGGCAGTTCGCCGGGCTGAACTACAGCGAGCCGGCCGGGTCGAGCGACCCCACCGTCACCGGCGCCTGACTACTTCGAACGCGCGTTGATGAGCACGCCGATGCCGTCGAGCACCCGGGCGAGCCCGAACGAGAAGTCCTCGTCGGTGTAGTCGGTCGACGCGTCGAACACGCCGGCGGCGAGCACCGCGCTCAGCGCCGGGTAGCGCTGCTCGTCGATGAGCCGCCCGAGCAGCTGGCTGTAGGCGCTGGCTCCTGGTGCGCCTGCTTGCGCCGCGGCCCGCTCGGACCGTCGTGGTCGGCGTCTCGCTGTTGATGGGGTTCCGCACGTCGGCGAACGTGCTGCAGTGGCTAGCCGTGATCGGCCTGGTCGGGCTGTTCATCCTGGCGATCTCATGGGTGTCGGCGGCGCTCGGTCTGCTGGCGTCGACGCCCGACGGGGCGAGCGGGTACACGTTCGCGTCCTGTTCCTGCCCTACCTGAGCAGCGCGTTCGTCCCGACCGAGACCATGCCGACCTGGCTGCACGCATTCGCCGAGAACCAGCCGGTGACGCCCATGATCGAGACGGTGCGCGGGCTGCTGCTGGGCACGCCGATCGGCAACAGCTGGTGGCTGGCGCTGGTCTGGTTCGGCGGTATCACGCTGATCGCCTACCTCGTCGCGACCTGGCTGTTCAAGCGGCGTACGACGCGCTGACGGCCGGGCTGGGAGACTGGCAGGTGTGCGCGTGCGATGGCTGGTGCTGTTGATCTCTGCGGTGCTGGCCGCCGGGGCGTGCAGCACCGGGCGCGACGCGGTGAGCACCGGCGGGGACTTCCAGTTCGTGGCGCCCGGCGGGCAGACCCAGATCTTCTACGACCCGGCGTCGGCCCGCGGCGCCCTGCGGACGCTGTCCGGCGAGAGCCTGCTGGAGCCAGGGCGGACGATCGGGCTGGGCGACTACACCGGCCAGGTGGTGGTGCTCAACATCTGGGGCTCGTGGTGCGGCCCCTGCCGCGCTGAGCTGCCAGGGCTGCAACAGGTCTACGACACGGCGAAGGCCTCCGGGGTCGCGGTACTGGGCATCGACGTGCGGGACGACCGGTCCGCCGCGGCGGACTTCGTACGCGACCGCGGCATCACGTTCCCGTCGATCTTCGACCAGCCCGGGCGGTCGCTGGACGCGTTGAGCGGCTACCCGCGCAACACCGTGCCGTCGACAATCGTGCTCGACCGCGAGCACCGCGTGGCGGCTGTGTTCCTCACGACCGTGCGGGCCACCGAGCTGCTGCCGGTAGTCCAGCGGCTGGCCGCCGAGCCGGCCGCGGTCTGACCCGGCGGCGGTCCAGCAAGATCGCCGCGAGCGTGCCGCCAATGCTGGTCGCACAGCGCTGACG
>JACDBJ010000579.1 GCA_013695005.1 Pseudonocardiales bacterium | reverse complement strand
CCGGCAACGGCGGATCCGGCATCGGGCCAGGTGGTTGCGGCGGCACCGGTGCGGGCTGCGGTGGCCCTGGCGGCAACGGCGGCTTGGGCGGCAGCGGCGGCGGTTGCGGCTCGGGGTTCGGGCCCGGCGGCCCGGGTGGCTCGTGCAGCATCGGCGCGACGTCTTGCTGCAAGTCGGTCATTGCGATCACCCCAGGTGGCGGCACGAGCCGGACGCTAGGGCGGCGCGCGCACGGAGGCAACCCCTGGCTTCTGAAACGATCCTGTAGACTGTGGACAGGTGCCGCGCTTGTTTCTGTCCTGCGGCACAATCCCAACGGCGTCGCGAACGCCGGGCCCGTCCTTGCAGAACAGCTGCGCTCAGCGCGGCAAACCTCCGCCTGCGACGTGCCACGTCTCGGAGGTTCTACTTGTCATCCCCGTCTGCCCGCCGCAGCTCGCGCTCGGTGGGCCAGTCTTCACGCCGGCGTCCCCAGCGCCCCACCCAGGCCAACCGCCCCCAGCGGCGCCCGGAACCCGTCATGCCCGCATTCCCCGAACAGCTCTGGACCCTCCCGGAGGCCGGCATGCCGACCTTCGGCGAGCTTGGCCTGTCCGAGCCGCTGCTGCGCGCGCTCGATCGCGCCGGCATCACCGAGCCCTTCCCGATCCAGGCCGCCACCCTGCCTGACGCGCTGGCCGGCCGCGACGTGCTCGGCCGCGGCCAGACCGGCTCGGGCAAGACGCTCGCCTTCGGGCTCGCGCTGCTGAGCCGGCTCGCCGGCGAGCGCACCGCGCCCAAGCGTCCCCGTGGCCTCGTGCTCGTCCCGACCCGTGAGCTCGCCATGCAGGTCGTCGACGCGCTCAAGCCGTTCGCGACCGCCATCCAGCTGCGCTGCTCGGTGGTCGTCGGCGGCACCTCCTTCGTCCGGCAGACCGACGAGCTGCGTCGCGGTGTCGATCTGCTGGTCGCCACCCCCGGTCGGCTGTCCGACCACGTCCGCCAGGGCACCTGCGTGCTGTCCGACGTTCGGTTCGTCGCCATCGACGAGGCGGACCGGATGGCCGACATGGGCTTCATGCCGCAGGTCCGCGAGATCCTCGACCTCACGCCCGAGGACGGCCAGCGGATGCTGTTCTCCGCCACGCTCGACGGCGACGTCGACAAGCTCGTCCGCCGCTACCTGGACAACCCGGTCAGCCACGCCGTGGAGCGGGCCGACGCCACCGTCACGACCATGGACCACCACCTGCTGCTGGTCAGCAACGAGGACAAGGCCGGCGTGGTCGCCGAGCTCGCCGCCCGCGAGGGCCGCACGCTGTTGTTCGTGCGCACCAAGCACTCGGTGGACCGGCTGACCCGCAAGCTCCGCCAGGTCGGCATCTCCGCCGGCGGGCTGCACGGCGGCAAGGCCCAGGGCGCCCGTACGAGGGTGCTCGGCCAGTTCCGCGACGGTGAGATGCCGGTGCTGGTCGCCACGGACGTCGCGGCTCGCGGCATCCACGTGGACGACATCAGCCTGGTCGTGCACGTCGACCCGCCCGCCGACCCCAAGGACTACCTGCACCGCGCCGGGCGCACCGCCCGCGCCGGCGAGTCGGGCACCGTGGTCACCCTGGTGACCCATGCCGAGCGCAGGGCCGTCCAAGGCCTCACCGCCAAGGCCGGCGTCAGCGCGACCAGCACGCAGGTCCGCCCCGGAGACCCCGAGCTGGCACGGCTGACCGGCGCCCGCGCACCCAGCGGGGTGCCCATGGTGGAACGGTTCATCCCACCGGCGCAGCCGCGCCGCTCGGGTGGCCGCCCGGGTCGTTCGGGCCGGCCGGCCTATGCGGGTGCTCGCTCAGGGCGGCCCACCCGCCGCGCCTCCTAGCTGTCCCCCCGCCGCGGCGGGCGGCCTCACAGCCGCTCGTCGTGGTGTGCGACCTCGGCGTGGTCGTCGGTGTCGTGGATCGGGGCCGGGTGCGGGTGGACATGCACCCTGACCAGCCGGTGCACGCCGTGCAGTAGCTCGTGCTCGACTCGATGCGCGATGTCGTGCGCCTCGATCAGCGTCAACGAACGGTCGACCGTGATCGTCAGCTCGGCGAGCAGGCCATGGCCGGACCACCGCAGCCGCACCTCCGACGCCTCGTGCACGCCGTCGATGCCGCACGCCAGCTCGCGGGTCGTCCCGACGAGCTCGGGGTCGACGGCGTCCAGCAGCCGGCCGAACACCTCCCGGCCCGCGCCGACCAGCACCACGACGATCATGGTCGCCACGAGGAGACCGACCACCGGGTCGACCCAGTTCCAGCCGAGCAGCGCGCCGCCCGCGGCGACCAGCACTGCCAGGGAAGTCCAGCCGTCGGTCCTGGCGTGCAACCCGTCGGCGACCAGCGCGGCGGAGCCGATCCGCCGCCCCACCCGGATTCGCCACCGTGCCACCAGCTCGTTGCCCAGGAAGCCGACCACCGCGGCAGCTGCCACCGCGGCGGGGAACTGTACGTCCTGCGGTGCCGCGAACCGGCGGATCGACTCCACGGCGGCGACCACCGCAGACACCGCGATCAGCCCGACGACGACCAGCCCCGCGAGGTCCTCGGCCCGGCCGAGCCCGTAGGTGTGCCGCTGCGTGGCCACCCGCCGGCCCAGCGTGAACGCGATCGCCAGCGGCACCGCCGAGAACGCATCGGCGAGGTTGTGCAGCGTGTCGGACAGCAGCGCCACCGACCCGGAGAACACGACCACTACGGCTTGCAGCGCGGCGGTCAGCAGCAGGACGGCGAAGGAACCCCACAGCGTCCGCAGGCCGTCGCGGCTGGTGCTCAGCGCGGGGTCGACCTTGTCGGCGCTGTCATGCGTGTGCGGCACCAGGACGTGCTTGAACCGGTGCATGAGCTGGCGGCGGCCGTGCTCGTGAGCATGCCCGTGCCCGTGACCATGCCCGGCCGCCATCGGGTCAGGGTAGGTGCTCGCCGTCACCCGCCGCCCGCTCGACGAGCATGATCACCGTTTGAGTGCAAAAGAACGTCCTCTGGTGACCCTGGATGGCACCAAGCGGGCGATCATGGCAGCCGCCTAGCCTCAAGGCGCTCGACCATGCTGCCGATCTCCGCGACGACGTCCGGCAGCCTATGTAGTACCTCCGTCGCGGTGAACCGCAGCACGACGTACCCATGCCGCACGAGGTCGTTCTGGCGGGTGCGGTCATGTTGGAAGGAGATCCGGTCGCCATGAGCCGACCATCCGTCCACTTCGATGATCAGGCGCAGGTCTGGATCCAACAAGTCGGCGCGATACTGCAGTACAGGCGCGTTCCGCCGAAAGCGCGTGAAGCCGGCTCGCCGTAACGCTGAGGCCAATCGCCGTTCCGGCGCGGACGCTGCTCCTGGCGCCGCATGTGCAAGGAGCCGGCCAGCCTGGCGGGATCCGCGGCGTCCCAGTTGGCTGTGATACGACCGCAGCAGCGCACGCCGGCTAACGGTCGACGCGAGTGTTGCGTCGACCAGTTCAGCCGCAAGACGTGCTGGCCAGCTGCACATGCAGTCCAGCAGCGCGCGCTCCAGGCACACCACCGGCAGCCCCAACGCGAGACTGCGCTCGGCGGAGGTGATCGGTTGTCGGTGCAGTCGCAGCCACGTCGGAGTCCTAGCACGCGACGGTGCATCGGTTGCTGTCAAGTGGATGGTGTCGGTGCGCGGGAGCACGTCCCACAGCCACAGCGCGGTCTCGCCGCTCAGCACGCCGCGGGGTAGCCACAGCACAGCTGCCCAGGCGCGCGTCCATGGGGTGACCTTGCTCGGCTCGGCGTACACCCGCGGCAGCAGCGCGACCCACCGCTGCCGGCGGAGCCGATTGGAGATCGTCGAGGCCGTAGCGCCTTCCGCCAGCGCCTGCGCGCGGCTGAACGCGCCGTGCTGGCGTTCGGCCGCCGCAGGAACTGGCACTCCACGACCATGGCGGCCACCGTCCTGGTGCGCGAGGCGTCTGCGCCCCTCGGTGGACAACAGTCCAGCATGTGGACAGCTCATGATCGCTAGTTCCGTGCGGTCCCGCGTCACGACATGACGCCAGAGCGCACGAAACTGGCGATCATGGAGTGGCCGGGGCGGGCACGTGCCCGAGCGGGTGGCAGGGGCGGGTCAGGCGAGGCCGAGGACGGCGAGTGCGAGTCGGGCTGCGGAGCCACCGGCCTGCTCGGCGGCGGCCAGCGCGCGCGGTACGTCGAGGTTCTCGGCGAGCG
>JACDBJ010000578.1 GCA_013695005.1 Pseudonocardiales bacterium | reverse complement strand
GCCACCAGCGGGGTGCGCTGGCCTGCTGGGCCAGCGCGACGAAGGCCTGGCGCTCCTGTTCGTCGGCCACGCCGTAGTAGGTGAGCAGATCGTCGAGGTCGCGCGCCTTGCAGCCCACCCGGCCGAGCTCGAGGCGGCTGATCTTCGCGTGCGAGGCGCGGATCGACTCGCCTGCGTCCTCCCGGCTGATGCCGGCGGCCTCGCGTAGCCGCCGCAGGTGTACGCCGAGCACCATCCGCAGCACCGTCGGACCGCCCCGCGGGTTGTCACCCACACGGCTGATGCTCGGCACCGGCCGCTCACCGGGTTGAGCTGCGATCATGATCACTCCTGGTAGCCGCTGCGGCGGCTCAGTGTCCCACGGTCGTCCAATGGGGCACAGTCACCAGTCCATGACGAGCTCCTGCCAAGCAGTGGCGGACGGCCGTCAGGCCACGACGTCGTCGAACTCGCCGTCCTTGGCGGCGAGCAGGAAGGCCGCCAGCTCGGTCTTTGTGCAGACCAGCGCGGGTCCGCTGGGGTGCCGGGAGTTTCGCACGGCGAAGTCGCCACCGAACAGGGCGGCCACCTCGACGCAGTCGCCCGAGGGGTTGCTACGCCGGCTCTTGCGCCAGGTGACTCCGGATAGCAGCGTCGCTCGGTCGCTGTCCTCGATCTGCTGCATTCGATCTTCGCCTCCGCCATCACCCTGATGTGATGCACGCACGTTTTGTTCATGCAACTGTTCTTGCAGTCGCACAGTACGTCCGGCACTATGACGACGCAATGCAAGATTGATAGGTCGGGGGTCGCGGTGGGGCGCCGCGCCGAGCACTGGGGGAATCGCCGATGGCGGGGCCGCAGGGGGACATGTCAGCGCTGTTGGCCGGGCAGGGCGTGCCACGCCAAATGGAGCCCGGCACCACGCCCGCCGAGCGGCTGGCCACACCTGCGGTGTGCCGCTGCCACCGCCCGCTCGCCGCACCCGACCACCAACACTGGTGGCCACACCAGGACCCGGAGCCGCCGGACCGGGTGAGCGTTGTCGCCGTCTACGGCGAGGACCCCGGGTTCCTGCGCCGGGTGCGGGTACGGGGCGGCTGGCGGACCATGGGTACCGGGGCGTGCTACGCGGACAGCAGCCCGCCGCGACCGTGGTCGGAGCTGGGCAGTTGCTGGGCGGGTGGGACGCACCCGGTGGTCGACGTGACCGGTTGGGAGTACGTCAGCGAGTCAGCGGAACAGCCTGCGTAACACCAGCAGGACGAGCACGACGCCGACCGCGATCAGCCCGTACTTGACCTTCGGGTCGCGCAGCGTGGATCGGACGCTCTGCTTGCCGCCCTCGATCAGCCGACGCGGGCTCGCGCGTTCGGACAACGCGTCCAGGCTGTCGGCGAGCGCGTCTCGGGCGTCCTCGATGTCGCGCTGGATGCTGTCCGGGTCGCGCGCCACGTCGTCTCCTCGGCTGGTTGGTGCGGCGGTCACGTGCGCCGCCCACGGTAGATCACCCCGCGGCTCGACGCGTCGCCAGGCACCCGTAGCGTCGGGGCATGAGCACCCGGCTGTCCCCCGGTGACCCTGCCCCTGACTTCACCCTGGCCGACGCCGACGGCAAGCCCGTCGCGCTGGCCGACTTCCGCGGTCGCCGGGTGATCGTCTACGCCTACCCGGCTGCCGGCACCAGCGGCTGCACGAAGCAGGCCTGCGACTTCCGCGACAACCTTCGCTACCTCGACTCCGCCGGGCTCGCCGTCGTCGGGGTCTCGCCTGACAAGCCGGCCAAACTGGCCAAGTTCCGCGACGAGCAGGGGCTGACGTTCCCGCTGCTGTCCGACCCCGACCGAGAGGTTCTGACCGCGTACGGCGCGTACGGCGAGAAGCAGCTGTATGGGAAGACGGTCACCGGCGTCATCCGATCGACGTTCGTGGTGGACGCCGAAGGCCTGATCGAGCAGGCGATGTACAGCGTCAAGGCCACCGGCCACGTCGCCAAGCTCCGCCGCGATCTCGGCGTCTAGGTGGACGGGGTACCGGCGACGGGATTCGAACCCGCACTGTCGGCCACCTAAGGGCCGCGCCTCCTGCCAGTTGGGCTACGCCGGTCTGCGGTTGCGCACGCACCACGTGTCGGTCAATGCGTGGCAATTCGGACCAAGGATACGGAGGTTCTCCAGCCTGTGTCGGTGTGGTCACCGTTGAGAACTCGGGCAGCTGGTCACCTTTGAGGTAGTCCGGTGCGCTGACGCAGCCGATCGGTGAGGAAGTCCTCCCAGCTTCGATGGCCGACGGCCCGTTCGGGCGCCAGGTTCGCGCCGGCCCGGTGGGCGCGAGCAGCCTTGCCGGGGAGCCGGACCGGCAGCAGCAGCCTGTGTCGGTGACTGGCCCGCAGGTAGATGTGGAGCATCTCGTCCATCCCTTAGATCCGCGGCCCGGCAAGGTCTGGAACGAGGCCGGACGGCTTGCCGAGAGCAAGCTCGACGAGCCGGGCCGCCACCTCTGCGGCGTCGACCGGCTGAAACCGGAAGCCGGCCGAGACCGGTATCACCGGCAGCTTCGCCAGTTGTCGGACCACTGCCAGCATCGCGTCGTGGAACTGGGTGCGGGCGGCCAAGTGTTGTCGGTGATGGGCTTCACCGTGACGCACTCGAAGATCGTCGCTATCGACGTGCTCTACGATCCCGACCGCCTAGCCGACCTCGACCTGGCAGTCCTCGAC
>JACDBJ010000569.1 GCA_013695005.1 Pseudonocardiales bacterium | reverse complement strand
GGGCGCAACCTCGCGGTGATCTCGTCGGGTACCGACGACGCCGCGCGGGTGCTGGGTGCCGCGGCGCTGTCGCTGGCGAGCCAGCACGAGCCGGGGACCGCGACGTTCACGATCGGCGTTCCGGTGGCCGAAGCGGCCGCGCCCGCTGGCGCGCTCGTCGAGTCGCTGCGGCAGGACGGGCACCTCGTAGATCAGGTCGGGCTCGACGGGGTCGCCGACCGGCTGGTCGAGCTGGCCGAGGAGGTCGGCACCCGGCTGACCGGTCAGGCGCGCTCGCCGCACTACGTCGTGCTCTACGCGGTGGACGCGGCCGAAGCGGCCTTGGAACGAGCCGGTCAGGAGGCGTTGCGCCAGCTGCTGCATCGCGGCCCGGAGACCGGCGTGCACGTGCTCGGCTGGTGGCGCAGCGTGCAGCGGCTGAAGAACACACTGTCGACCGGCGCCGCGCCCGACGACGTCGGCTGCTGGGTGGCCTTCGACATCCAGGGTCAGGAGCTCGGTGCGCTCGCGCCGGGCCAGCTGATCGCGTGGTCGCCGCGGCCCGGGCGCGGGTTGCTCTTCGACCGCAGCGCGCATGCCCGGCCGGAGGTGCTGATCGTGCCGGAGATCGACCGGGTGACCCGCGTGTCCCTCGGATCGTTGGAGGAGCGCTAGACCGCATGAAGGCCGGCGTGCCGGTCCGCGCGCGGAATGTGGTCCTCACATGGCCCGTGGAGCGTGTGCGGACCACAACTCGCGCGCGGCAAGCCATGAGTGTTCGGCCTAGTGATCCACTGGACTTGGTGGGACACCCAGACAGCTGACCGCTGCTCGTGACGTGCGTCGCCGGAGTAGCCGAACCGGACGCCGGCGCCCAGCCGCAAGCTGGCCAGGAACCACACCACCAGAGCGTTCCATGGGGTGCGTGGATCGAGCGACGTGCGTCGCTGACTCGCGGCTCGCGAGTCAGGTGCAGGCGTAGCGGCAGGAGAATCGTGATCCCGAGTGGGTGGGCGCAGCGCCATGAACGCCGCATACCCCGGGTCGAACGGGCCGTGTGCACCGTCGCTGGTGCGGACCAGCCGGACAAGGTTGCCCGCGACGACGGAGACCTTCAGGTCAGCCAAGATCACGCCATCGAGCTTGGTTTGCCCGACCCAGGACCACGGCACCCGAGGCACCGAGCAGGTCGCGATGATGCGGTCGTACGGCGCGTGCTCGGGCAACCCCAAGCCGCCATCGGCGCAGACCAAAGTCGGGTGGTAGCCGAGTGCAGCCAACCGGGAGCGGGCGGCGTCGACGAGGTCGGGTTCGACATCGACCGAGTAGACCTGCCTGTCACCGAGACGGTGGCACAGCAGGGCGGCGTTGTACCCAGCTCCGGTCCCGATCTCCAGCACGCGGTCGCTGTCGCGCACGTCGAGCGTCTCCAGCATCCGGGTCATGAGGCCGGGCTGGCGGGAGACCTTTCGGAAGACACAACGTGACGCTGCAGGTCATGCCAACCGCCGTCGCCGTGCACGAAGGGTCAGCTGGCCCGTTCGCCTACTGGACTTCGCCGAGGCGCAGAGCATCGGCTACCGCGACGGCGCCGTCTACATCCAGGATCAAGATCAGGTCGAGGTATACAATCTGGTGGCCGAGCGGTTGTCCACCCGCGCGCTGTCGGAGGCCGACTCGGTAGACACGATCCGGGACAGGATCGCTGCGCTGACCTGATCTTCGAGGAGTCCTCGATGGATACCCCGAACCGCCGTTCATGGCGGACTTCCAGCTACAAGGACAACGGGGGGACTTGCGTCGAGGTGGCGCCCGCAAAGAACGTGGTGCTGGTCCGAGACACTAAGGACCACGGCACCGGCCCGGTGCTGAGCTTCACCTACGCCGAGTGGGCCGCCTTCCTCGACGCCCCTGTCGTCGCCGTCGTTGATCTCGTCACCAGGCATGACGGCGTGGACGTACCAACCCTCTGGCACTTGCGCGACACGCTTCACTTCACCGATGCGGAGTGGGACGCCCTTCTTGCCGGCGTCCACGACGGCGAGTTCGACTTCACCGGTCGGCCGTCGCTCGCCGCCCACTGAGACCCATGACTGCCGCGCGCCGCTACCGGGAGATCACCGGTCAGCTCACCGAGATCGTCGAGCAGATCCGCCGGGCTGATCTCTCCCGTGCGGCCGAGCTGCTCGCCAAGCTCGGCGAGCTGGAAGCCGAGATGACCAAGGCCTCGGTGCGCGCGGAGCTGACCAAGCTCGGGGTCGCGCTGCACTGGGAGTCCGCGCTGGAGGCGCTGTGGGGTGAGCAGTGGATGACGCTGCGCCCGCTGCCGGAGCCGAGCGGCAAGGCGGTCGCGCGTGATCTCGACCAGCAGGACGCGCGGGTGGAGGCTCGATACGAGCAACTGCTCGAGGCGATCAGGCGCCGGACGCTGCCGATCCCGCGGCGGGATCGCTGACGGAGCTAGGGCGTGGCGGGTTAGCGACCGTCGCGCGAGTCCTTGCCGGACTTGCTGCTCGACGAGCTGCCCTTGTCCGCCTTGCTGCCCTTGTCCGCCTTGCTGTCCTTGTCGGCCTTGTTGCTCTTCTCCGACTTGTTGGCGGACTTCTCCGAGTTGCCCCGGTTCTCCGTACCCGACTTCTCGGCCTTGCGCTCGGACTTAGGTACCGGGCGGCTCGTGTTGGCCTTGGAGACCTTCGCGCCGACCTCCACGGTCGCGGGGCCGACGGAGGCGCGGGCTCGCAGCGCGACGCCGGTACGCGGTGCCGGAGCGTTGGCCGGCTTGCTGGTGTGCTTGGTGGCCGGGTTGGTCGCTGCTGCCTTGGTGGCCGGCTTGGTCGCAGCCTGCTTGGTCGCGGCTCGGACCGTCTTGGAGCCGTTGGCCGCAGGCGGCGGTGGCGGCGGTGGGGCCGGCTCCTTGGTCGGCGCGGCTGAGCCACCGGCGGGTGGTG
>JACDBJ010000556.1 GCA_013695005.1 Pseudonocardiales bacterium | reverse complement strand
CACCACCTGTTCGGGGGTGGCCGGCCGGTCCTGCGCCTGCGGTGCGGGCATGGCCCGATCCTGCCACGGCGCAGTCGCGCCGGGGGACGCCTCAGCTGCGGGACTGACCAGCGCCGGCAGCGCTGCTGGAGCCGGTGACGTCCTTCAGCTTCTGGCTTGCGCCCCCGATCTGCTTGTCGTACTTGCCGTTGGTCCGCTGGCTGATGAACCCGGCGGCCCGCTCGACGAACTTGTTGAACTGCTCGGGGTTGTTCTTGGCGAACCGGCGGATGGCGTCGGCCACGGTGGCCAGCACGGCCAACCTTCGAAACAGCTTCATGTCTGGTTCCTTCCTTGCTCAGTTGGTCGTGGATACCCAGACCGCGGCTTGATCAACCGATGTTTGGCCGAGGTTACGCCCGGCGGCAGTAACACCGCAGGTTGCGGATGTCGTAGCCGAAGATCTCGACGTCCACGAACCCGGCCGCTGCCACCGCGGCGCGCAGTGAGTCGGCGTCGAACATCGTGTGGTGCGCATTCCAGATCCACCGCGGGATGCCCCGCTCGTCGGCGCCGCGGTGCGCGTGGCGGTCGGAGTGCCCGCCTAGGATCCAGTAGTTGGCCTCCGCGGTGTCCACCTCGCCGCGCACCCACTGCGCGGCGACGAACTTGGCGTCCGGCACCCCGATGTCCACCGGCGCGCCGGGCCGCAGCACTCGCCCCCACTCCCGCAGGGTCGGCGCGATCAGCTCGTAGCTCTGGTGCTCCAGGACGTGGTTGGCGCGCAGCGCCTCCAGCGACCGGGTGGCGAACGGCAGCCGGTCGATGTGGCAGCGCACCTCGATGTCGGGCAATGGCAGGACGTCGACGTGCAGGTCGTAGTCTGGGTGCGGCTTCTCGCCGGCGCCGATCTCCAGTCGCACGGCGTCAGGCTTCCGGCGGCGGGGTGATCTTGCGGATCGGCTTGGCCGGCCGGCCGGCGACCACGGTGTAGGGCTCGACGTCCTCGCGCACGAGCGACCCGCCGGCCACGACGGCGTGCGCCCCGATGTGGCACGGCCCGAGCACGAGACAGTGGCTGGCCAGCCAGACGCCCTCCTCGATCACCACGTCACGCCCGCTGCGCGGGATCTCGGTCTGCCGCTCGCGACCGAACTTGGTGATGTCGTGGGTGCCGGTGAGCACCGCGACGTCATGGCCGAAGAACGCGTACTCGCCGACCGTGACGGTGCCCGAGGACAGGTTGAACAGCGCGTTGTTCACCACCGCGGTGTCGTGCAGGTGCAGCTTGGAGCGGTCGCCGTGCCAGCGGTAGCGGTACAGCGCGTCCAGCTTCTGCTGTTCCAGCTCCGCGGCGACCGCCTCGGCGACGAGCTGGTCGACCGGGCCGCGCAGCAGCCTGCGCAGCAGGTCGTCAAGCAACCGCATGGATCGTCTGCTCCTCGCTGCCATGGTCACCGCTGGACAGCAGCCACGCCAGCCGCCGGCCCAGCGCAGCGACGCCGAAATGCTGCCTGGCGATCCTCTCGTTGTGGTCCAGGAGCTCGGGATCCGGGTCGGCGAGCCAGCGGCGCAGCTGGCCGGGGTCGTCCACGTCGAACCAACGGAACCCGAAGGCGGCGATCTCCGCGGCCACCGGGAACGAGCCGATCGTCAGCGGCCTGCGGTGCATCGCGGACTCGATCAGCGGCAGCCCGAAGCCCTCCCACGACGACGGCAGCACCACCACGTCGCAGGCGGCGTAGGCGGCCGCCATGTCCGCGCCGGCCGGGAGCCCGCGACGTACCGGCCGCTCCGCCGATGCGAGCAGCCGGTCCAGCTCGGGCCGGTAGCCCTCCTCTGCCGGCCCGGTGAGCCAGTAGACGCCGCCCAGTGCTGCGGCAACGGCCAACCCGGTTCCCACGTTCTTGCGTGCTATCGCCCTGGTCGGCTGCAGCACCAGCACGTCCCGCGGCCCGATGCCCAATGCCCGCCGGACCCGCGTCCGCGTCCGGCGCAGCGGCCGCCGGTGGTGGGCGAAGCCGTGATGGACGGTGACGGCGGGGATGCCACGGTGCACCAGCTCGCGGCGGGCGAGGTCGCTGATCGCCACGTGCCGCCACGCCGGGTCCAGCGGTGGCCACCCGAGGAGCCCGTCGTAGCCGGCCCGTTCCCACGGCAGGTCGTGGTGCCGCAGTACGGCGGGCCGGCCGGCCAGGTGCTCGGCGAGCGCCTCACCCGCGCCGCGGTTCACCGGCAGCGAGCAGATGTTGTCCAGTACGACCAGGTCGGCGTCATCGAGCGCGGCCGACAGCTGCGCGGTGCTCGGCGGGCGGCGGGCGCCCATCGCGAGGCCGGGGATGATGACGTCGGCCCGACCCTCGCCGGCCAGTGTCCGGACCCGCGCGCCGAGACGGTGCAGCGCGCGCACCCACTGGGCTGTCGTGACCGACACCCCGTCGGCCATACCGAGCCGGTACGAGACGATCGTCACCTGCGCACCGGGTAGTTCGATCATCGGGCGCCATCGTGCCCGACAGGCTCGCGGCCCATCAGGAAGAACTCCGCGTTGGGCCGCAGCGCCGCCAGATGGGCCAGCCGGTTGGACATCGCGAACAGGGCCGTGATGGCGCCGACGTCCCAGATCTCCTCGTCGCTCAGGCCGGCGGCGCGGGCCGCGACCAGGTAGTCGTCCGACAACGACTCGGGCTCGGTGGCGACGATCAACGCGAGGTCGACGATCGCGCGCTGCCGGGGCGTCAGCTCGGCGGACCACGGGTTGGTGGCCACCCGGTCGGCCAGCTCGGGGTCCCCACTGCGGATCCGCAGGATCGCGCCATGCGCCACCACGCAGTAGGTGCAGTGGTTGGCGCCGGAGGTCGCGACGACGATGAGCTCGCGCTCGGACTTGCTCAGCCCGTCGTCGCTGTTCATCAGCGCGTCGTGGTAGTCCATGAACGCCCGGAGCTCGTCGGGCCTGCGGCCCAGTGCTCGCAGCACGTTCGGCACGAACCCGCTGCGCTCGGCGATGCCCTCGACGCGCGTGCGCAGGTCAGGCGGCAGTTTTGCCGGCTCGACGGTGCCGAACCGGCTGGCGGGTTGTTCGGTCATAAAGGCGACCGTATAGCCCACCTGGTGGCCGCTCGCTTACTCCCAACAGATGAGGGAGCATGGAGGCCGTGGCAGTGCCAGAGGAGTTCCGCGCGTTGTTCAGCCGGTGGTGCGCCAGCCAGGTCCCCGCCGACCGCCGGGACTCGCTGCAGATCGGCTACCTCATGCATGGCAACGAAGTCACGATCATGGAGCGGCACCCGCCGACGTTTCCGGAGCTGGGCGCCGCGTGGACGTCGATGCCAATCGCGCAGCTGCGCTACCGCGATCCCGAGCGGCTGCTGTGGTCGTTGTACCTGCCGGCCGGTGAGGACTGGCGCCGCTACGAGGGCGCCCACCCGGCGGCCCGCCCGGAGCGCCTGCTGGAGGAGATCGAGCTGGACCCGCCGGGGTGTTCTGGGGCCGGCGGGCCAGCTAGCCCAGCCGGCCCAGGCGACTCAGCCGGCGCCGGCGCGTTGCGAGGCGTCCGAGTCGGTGGGCGTGCCGGTGGTGCTGGCGACGCCGTTCGACTGGCGGGTCGTCCGCTTCTTGCGCGGCGCGCCGCCGGTCCTGACCCGGCCGGTCCACACCACCGGAGCCGCCAGCTTGCGCAGCACCGCCAGCACGGTCGGCGGCTGGTCGGTCGGCGCCGCGGTGATCGGGGTGACACCGGTGGTCACGGCGACCATCCGGGGTGCCGCTGCGGCCACGAGCAGCTGCTCCAAGCCGAGCGTGTCGGCACCGAGGACGAGCACGACGTCAGCGCTGTCCGGGCCGGGTAGCTGGGCCAGCAGGTCCGACGCCGAGGTCAGCCAGGCGTAGCCGAAGGGCAGCGGTTCACCCGCTGGCTCGTCCCAGCCCTGCGCCAGCTCCGGGGAGCTGGCCTCGAGCTGCTCCAGCAGCTCGTCGCAGCGCGCCTCGTCCAGCGTCTCGCGGCGAGCTCCGGCCATCTCGTCCAACGCCTGCAGGTAGCCGGCGTCGTCGCACATCTTGAGGCTGTCTATCGCGTGCTGGTGCTCCGGCGCCCGCAGGTGCGCAGCCACCAGGACGGCGACCTGCTCGGCGAGCGCATCCAGCTCTCGCTCGGCCTGCACGATCTCGGTGATGCCGCCGTAGGCGATGATCGCGGCGGCGACCTCCTGGGCGGCCGGCAGGTCCGGCACCGCCACCGGGCTCTCGGGGTGGATGAACAGCACCGCGTGCCGCAGCGCGCTCACCGACCCGGCCGCCATGGCCAGGTAGTCAAGCCGCCTGGCCAGCCCGACCGTGTCGCCGACACCGGCCGGCGCGGGCACCCCGAGCCGCTCGCAGGTCGCCACGATCTGCTCGAACCGTTCGTGCAGCTCGACGAACTCCAGGACCTCGCGCACCCGCTTCGCGTCGCCGGCGACGGACCCGTTGATCCGGATCTGCCGCAGCACCGGCTCCGCGGCGCGCTGTTCGGCGGAGCGCAACAGGCCACGCTGCCGGCCGCCGTTCTCCAGGTAGTCCAGGTAGGGCGCCAGCAGCTGCGCCGCGTTGCGCGGCACCGGCCCGGATACGTCGACCTGCATGCGGCGCGGCAGCTGCACGACGGCCGCTGCCCGACCGGCGTCCTGGGTGAGCTGCTGGAAGTCGTGCTCGTCGCGGTGGAACACCATGCGGGTGAGCAGCGCCCACATCCACTCGGAGTCCGGCCCGCCGGCGAGCTCGTCGAGGTAGTGCTGGGTCTGACGCGCGACCTCGATGACGGCGGCCCTGCCGTCGGGGTCCAGCGCGTCGAGCAGCTCGGGTATGACGTCGGTGCCGGTGTAGGCCCGCCCGCGGCCGGCCTTGCGGCACAGCCGGGTGACCAGCTCGAGGCTGGGGAGCTCGTCGACGGCGGGCAGGGCCTGCAGCAGCCGGGAGCGGCGGCGGTCGGTGGCGGTGACGAGCAGGCCGCGCAGCTGGC
>JACDBJ010000536.1 GCA_013695005.1 Pseudonocardiales bacterium | reverse complement strand
CGCTCGGACACCGTGCCGCTCACGGCGTCACCGCGGCGGCGGTATGTGCGTGTGCTGCGCCCTGCCAGCAACGCCGTATCGCCGCGGCCAGCTCCGGCGGTTCCAGCACGGCCACGTCCGGGCCGTGTCCGGCGACCCAGCGGGCGACGGTCTCGGTGCTGCGCAGCTCGAGCTCGAACAGCTCGCCGGGCTGGCCACCGTGCTCGCCGACCCCGACCTGGCGGCCCAGCCGGCGCAGGCCGTTCGCCCGACCCGCGGCGACCCACACCACGGCGGTGCCGATCACCGGTGGCAGCTCGCCGACGCTCTCGCGCAGGATGCTCATCGGGTCGGCGCCCTGTGGCACCTGCACCGCGCCGGCAGGGCCGATCGTCGTGACCGGCGCCATGATGCGCGACAGCCGGAAGCAGCGGGTGTCGGCACGGTCGCGGTCATGGCCCACGAGGTACCAGCGTCCGCGCCAGCCGACGACGCCCCACGGCTCGACGGTCCGCTTGGCCGGCGCCGCCGTGGGGTAGCGGCGGTGCACGAAAGTCACCGCCTGGCCGGCCTGCACAGCGGCGAGCAGCGGGCCGAAGACCGGCTCGGCCGTCCGAACTCGCGGTTCGATCGCCGGCCCGGTGCTGTCCTCCTCGACCTCCACCCCGGCCGCGCGCAGCTTGACCAGCGCACCGTGCGCCGCGCCAGCCAGCTCCGGCGAGTCCCACAGCCGAGCGGCCAGCGCCACCGCGGCGGCCTCGTCTGGCTCCAGCTCGATCTCCCCGAGCTCGTAGTGCTGGCGCGCGATGCGGTAGCCGTCGACGGTGTCGAAGGCCGACAGACGGCCGGTCTCCAGCGGGATGCCCAGCTCGCGCAGCTCCGCCTTGTCGCGCTCGAACATCCGGAAGAACGCCTCGTCGCTCGGCGCTCCGGCGTAGCCGGGGACGGTGGCGCGGATCCGTTCGGCGGACAGGTACTGCCTGGTGGACAGCAGGCAGAGCACCAGGTTCACCAGCCGCTCGGCGCGCGCGGAGGACACGCCCGGCAGCTTACGTCCGCGGGTTGCGCCACCGTGGCAGAACCGCCCCACCGGCGCGCTGCTGTGGACAACTACCGGGCCGCTGGGCGCCCGCCCCCGGCGCGAGGAACAGGATCAGCCCGAGAACGCCGAACAACACGGCGAGCAGCGCTGTCAGTCCGCGGCTGAGCGGACCGAGTGTCGGTGATCTGATGCGCACCTCCGCCGTCGACTGATCACGTCGGCGGCGGCCGCCGTTGCGTTACGGCTACAGCGAGGCGATGAGGCGTTCGACGCGCTCGTCGACCGAGCGGAACGGGTCCTTGCACAGCACGGTCCGCTGCGCCTGGTCGTTCAGCTTGAGGTGCACCCAGTCGACCGTGAAGTCCCGGCCGGCGGCCTGGGCCGCAGCGATGAAGTCGCCGCGAAGCTTGGCCCTGGTGGTCTGCGGCGGGGTGTCCTTGGCGGCCTCGATCTCGCCGTCGTCGGTGACCCGGTCCACCATGCCCTTGCGCTGGAGCAGGTCGAAGAGCCCTCGGCCGCGCCGGATGTCGTGGTAGGCCAGGTCGAGCTGGGCCACCCTGGCGTTGGACAGGTCCAGGTCGTGCTTGTTGCGGTAGCGCTCGACCAGCCGGTGCTTGATCGCCCAGTCGATCTCTCGGTGGATGATCGTCAGGTCTTGCTTCTCCACGGCGTCCAGCGTCCGGCCCCACAGCTCGAGGACCCGCTCGGTCGTGCGGTCCGAACCGCCGTGGGCCGCGACGTGCTCGACCGCCCGTGCGTAGTACTCGCGTTGGATGTCCAGCGCGTTGGCCTCGCGCCCGCCGGCGAGCCGCACCGGTCGCCGCCCGGTGAGGTCGTGGCTGATCTCGCGGATCGCGCGGATGGGGTTGTCCAGCGTGAAGTCACGGAACTGGACGCCCTGCTCGATCATCTCCAGGACCAGCGTCGCCGATCCCACCTTGAGCAGGGTCGTCACCTCGGACATGTTCGAGTCGCCGACGATGACGTGCAACCGGCGGTAGCGCTCGGCGTCGGCATGCGGCTCGTCGCGGGTGTTGATGATCGGCCGTGACCGCGTCGTCGCGGACGACACGCCCTCCCAGATGTGCTCGGCGCGCTGCGACAGGCAGTACACGGCGCCACGTGGGGTCTGCAGGACCTTGCCCGCGCCGCAGATCAGCTGCCGGGTGACCAGGAACGGCAGCAGCACGTCGGCGATGCGGGAGAACTCCCCGGCTCGTGCCACCAGGTAGTTCTCGTGGCAGCCGTAGGAGTTGCCAGCGGAGTCGGTGTTGTTCTTGAACAGGTAGATGTCCCCCCCGATGCCCTCGTCGACCAGCCGCCGCTCGGCGTCGACGAGCAGGTCCTCCAAGATCCGCTCGCCGGCCTTGTCATGGGCCACGAGCTGCTCCAACGAGTCGCACTCGGCCGTCGCGTACTCGGGGTGGGAACCGACATCGAGGTAGAGCCGGGCGCCGTTGCGCAGGAAGACGTTCGAGCTGCGACCCCACGACACGACACGTCGAAACAGGTACCGCGCGACCTCGTCCGGCGACAACCGACGTTGACCGTGAAATGTGCAGGTGACCCCGAACTCGGTCTCTACGCCATAGATCCGTCGCTGCATAGGCTCAGCGTAGGCGCAGCACGGGCCCTACTGTCACCACTGTGATCGAGTGGTTCCGAGGACGGTACGGCCAAGTGAGCGACATGGATCGGGCGATTTCGCGCCGGATCGCGAAGCTCCCCCCCAGCCCGATGGACACCGTGCTCAAGGCGCTGAGCACGGCCGCGAACAAGGGCGTGCTCTGGTTCGCCATTGCGGCGGTGCTCGCCATCCGCAAGGGCACGACGCGGCGTGCTGCGCGGCGCGGCGTGCTGGCTATCGCCGGCACGAGCTTCACCGCGAACGCCGTGATGAAGCCGCTGCTCCCGCGCCGGCGGCCGGCGGCGAGCGAGCTGCCGGCCTACCAGACGATCGACAACCCGCCGACATCGTCGTCCTTCCCGTCCGGCCATGCCGCCTCGGCGGCGGCCTTCACCACCGCGCTGTGGCTGGAGAGCCCCAAGCTCGGGATGGCCGTCGCTCCGGTGGCCGCCGCGGTGGCGTACTCGCGCGTGCACGTCGGGGTGCACTGGCCCTCGGACGTCGTGGCCGGGGCCGCGGTGGGCACCGGTGTCGCGCTGGCCACCCGGCGTTGGTGGCCCGTGCGCCGTCGTGATGAGGCTCTGGCCAGGCCGCACGACGACGCGCCTTCGCTGCCGGGCGGCAAGGGGCTGCTGATCGTGGCCAACCGCGCCTCCGGCGACCCCGACCACGACCCGGTGCAGGAGATCGCGGACGCGCTGCCGGATGCCATCGTGCTGCCGACCAGCAAGGACCAGTCGATCGAGGAGCAGCTGGCCTCGGAGATCGGCGACCGCGACGGCGCGGTGCGGGCGATCGGCGTTGCCGGCGGCGACGGGACGGTCGCGGCTGCCGCGGCGGTGGCCGGCGAGCACCGGTTGCCGCTGGTGGTGGTGCCGGCCGGGACGCTGAACCACTTCGCCCGCGATGTCGGCGTCTACGACCTGCAAGAGGCGGTGGACGCCTCCCAGGCCGGTGAGGCGGTGGTCGTGGACCTCGGCGTGGTCGAGGTCGACCCCGGCGCGGAGGGCGAGCCGCACCGGCGGTACTTCGTCAACACCGCCAGCCTGGGTTGCTACCCCGACCTGGTCCGGCTGCGCGAGAAGTGGCAGGACCGCTGGGGCAAGTGGCCGGCGTTCGCCGCGGCGCTGTGGGTCACGCTGCGCAGGGCCGAGCCGGTGCGGGTGCGGGTCGACGGCAAGGAGCAGCGGCTGTGGGTGCTCTTCGTCGGCAACGGCCCCTACCACCCCAGGGGCATGGTGCCTGCGTGGCGGCCGCAGCTCGACTCCGGACTGCTGGACATTCGCTACCTGCGCGCCGACCGGCGGTTCTCCCGGCTCAGGGCGTTCACGGCACTCGCGCTGGGCGCGTTGGGGCACAGTCGCACCTACCTCCACCGCGAGGCGGCCACGCTGGACGTCGAGCTGGTCGACGGCCACGGCATCCTCGCCACCGACGGCGAGGTCCGCGAGGAGGCCGGCCGCTTCCGCTTCCGAGTGGCCGACGCGCCGATCGCGGTCTACCGCCGCGACGAGCACAACTGGCCCGACCGTGACCGGCCGCACCACGCCCGCTGACAGCTAGCTCTCAGGCGGAAGGTTCTGGACGTGCTGGAAGCCGAAGCGGCCCTTGATGCACAGGTGGCCGTGCGTGACGCTGTGGTCCGCCGGTGAGGTGACGTTGACGATCTGGCCCTGTTGTACGTGCAGCTCGATGTTGCACCCCACCCCGCAGAACGAGCACACCGTCGTGGTCACCGTCTCCTGCTCGGGAACCCACTCCCCTGCCTCGCGCAGCTCGTGCTCACGCACCGACTTCAACGCACCGGTCGGGCAGACGCCGATGCAGTTGCCGCAGTACACGCACGCGGAGTCCGGCAGCTCGGTGTCGTACTCGGTGGCGATCCGGGCGTCGAAGCCGCGGCCGGCAGCGGAGATCGCGAACGTGTACTGGGCGTCGGTGCCACAGGCCTTGACGCACTTGTAGCAGAGGATGCAACGGGCGTAGTCCCGCACGTACAGGTCGTTGTCGATCTTGACAGGTTGGGCGACCGTTTCGGCATCGTCGCCGTAGCGGGCGGCGTCGACCCCGTACTCGACCTTCCAGCGCTGCACGTCGGCGCTGGCCTGCGAGAGGTCCACCGAGCTGTCCAGCAGCTCCAGCACCATCCGCCTGCTGTGCCGGACCCGCTCGGAGTCGGTGCGCACCACCATGCCGTCCTCGACGGCGCGGGCGCAGGACGGCACGAGCACCCGCGAGCCCTCCACCTCGACGACGCACACCCGGCAGGCGTTCACCGGCGTCAGGTTCGGTGCCCAACACAGCGTCGGCGTCCCGGTGCCGGCCTCGGTGAGCGCGTCGAGGATCGTGGAGCCCTCCGGCACCCGCACCTCGACGCCGTCCAGCGTCAACGAGACCATCCGGCGGATCGCGCCCAGCATCACGGTCATCGGCTCGCCTCCAGCAGGTTGAGCGAGATCGCCGACTGCACAGCCGCAGGCGCGGTGTGCCCGAGCCCGCAGATCGACGCGTCCCGCATGACCTGCGCGAGGTCGGCCAGCAGCGCGAGCTCGGTCTCCCGCGAGCCCAGCGGCGCGCCGCGGGCCAGCCGGGCAAGCGACTCCTCCTGGCGCACGGTGCCGACCCGGCACGGCACGCACTGCCCGCACGACTCGTCGCGGAAGAACGCCGCGATCCGCCGCAGCACCGCGGTGAGGTCGGCAGCGGTGTCGAACACCATCACCACGCCCGAGCCCAGTGTGCCGCCGATCTCCCTGGTGCCCTCCAGCGTGAGCGGTACGTCGAGCTGGTCGGGCATGACGAAGCCGCCAGCCGCGCCGCCCAGCAGAATCGTGCGCATCTCGCCGGTCACCCCGCCGGCGAGCTCCAGCAGCTGCGCCAGCGTCGCGCCGAACGGCACCTCGTAGACGCC
>JACDBJ010000532.1 GCA_013695005.1 Pseudonocardiales bacterium | reverse complement strand
GCGCACGCGCGCCTGACGGAGCTGCACGTCCCGCGGCGCTGCAGTCGATCATGGACCGCCTGAACCTGTCCTCGCTGGCACTCCGGAAGATCATCTACGGGAAGGTCCAGCCTCGCGCGCCACCGGCCGACGACGCTGGCAGCGAGCTCAGCACTGAGACCGAGCTGGCAGTCGCTGTCGACCGCGTCGCGGAGCTGTTGGCCGCCGCGCCGGTCCAACGGGCGAACGTGGATTTGGTCACGACCGCCACACAGGCCCGCGACGAAGCACGCGCCGAGCTCGAGCAGACCGCCCAGCGGGCTCGGGAGAGTGCGGTCGCGGCCGGCGCATCTGAGAAGCGGATCAGCGGGGTGCTCGACCGGGCCACCCTGGGCCTGCGTCGCAACCTGCAGGGCCCACTGGGCGGCGACTACGACGGATCCGGCGCCTCAGCCATGCTGATCGCTGTCATCGCGTCCGTGCCGATCGGCGAAGCGTACGGAGTGGCAGCGGAGACCGCGGCCGCGCTGACCGGGACGGCGATCCTCGTGAGCGGCGTGGGCTTGCTGATCAACTCGATCTTCGGCAACCGGATTGGAATGCGCGCCTTCGCGCTGGCGGCTATGGCCAGCGCAGCGATGGTGGCGATGGCTTTTGCACCCAGCTTCGGGCTGGTCTCGGCCATCTACCCGCTGTTCGGACTCTTCGACGCCTCAGCTGGGATCGTCCGCGACCGGTTGCGCTGGCACCCGTTGTCGGAGCGTCTGGAGATCCGCCGCCAGGGTCAGGTCCAGAAGTGGTTCAACGGCGGGATGCTGATCACGGAGGCGGGCTTCCTCCTCGCGGTGACCGCCTTCGACCCTCGAATTGCGTTCCTGATCGCCGGCGTCGTGTACACCGCTCGGACCTTGGCCGGAATCTGGGCACTGCGAGGCGGTGAAGCTCCGCCAGACGTGGCCGCGTTGCGGCCCGGTGTCCGGCCGGCGCTCACCGAAGCCCGGGAGTCCATCACGCGGGCCGCCCGCCGAGCGGGGTCCTCGCGCAATGCGTTTGTCCGTTTCTTGGCCACGCCCGCGGTGCTCGCCGCTGCCAGCGGCGTGCCGCTCGGGCTGGTACTCGGACCGATCTCGCAGCTCGTGCAGGCGCACGTCGTCGGGATCGCGGCGGCGTCGGTTGCGCTGGCAACCCTGCCGGTCATCGTGGCGTACCGCGCGGCGTCGATGGCAGCGATGTCGCGCTGGGAGGGCCTGCGGGGCTGGCTCGGCAAGGGCGACCTCGGACGGCTCATCGTCAACTCGCACATCGCCCAGGTCGTGATGGTTGCACCGTTCGCGGTGTGGTTGATCTCAGCGCCCGGCATCCTCTCGCTCACCGGGATGATCGTGGCGGCCACGGTGGCCTCCCAGCTGAACTTCGTGCCGCTCTTCGAGCTCACGCCTGGCGCTGGAGCGACGACCCGCTTGATCGCCGGTCGGGTGCTGGGAATCTCCGCCGGCATCGAGCTGTCCGCGCTGCTGCTGGGCTTGGCTCCCCTAGCCGCCGGTGTGGTCGCCGCCGACTTCGCGCTGATGGCTCCATACCTCGCCATCTCCGCCGCAACAATCCCGCTCGCTTACCTGGTCGCCAAGCTCAAGCAAGACCCGCTGAGTGCACTGCGGGCCACGCTCGCGAAGGATGACGAAGCGACCGCGGACCACGTCGTCGGCGCACTGATCAACCACGGCGTCCTCAGCACCGGCGACGCCGGCGCCCTGACGCCGGAACAGCTCACCAGCTACGGCATCACCGCCGACCAACAAACACTGCTCGACCGGGCGCTCACCGGGCAGAGGGCCACATCCGCCGGGGCGTTCGCGATCGGCGGGCTGTCCGGTACCGAGTCCGAGCTCGTCGGGCAGCACACCGCCAAGGGTGAACGCGGCCCGGTGCTCGGCGAGCGGCGGGCGGTGGGTGCGCGGCGCCGGGCCGGGTTGGCTACCGCGTGGGCTGAGGTGGATCACTGGCGGGTGGTGGCTGGGCGTGCGCAGCAACCGCCGGTGGCTGGTGTGTCCTCGCAGGGTGAGCTGCGGTTGGCGTTGTGGCGGTTGGTGATTGGGGTGTTGGCCCATCAGCCGGTGTATCAGCAGCGGGGGCCGGGTCAGCACCCGGGTCTGGTGGTGACGCTGGCCCAGATCGTGGACGGGTTGTCTGCGAGCGAGCCGGGTGAGTGGCCGGTTTGGTTGCACACCTTGGCCCAGCAGTGGGGGCTGGGTGGGGCCTACCGCCCCGGTGGGTTGGACCCGCAGCAGGTGCGGGGGTTGTTGACCGGGTTGGAGCAGTTGCTGGTCTATGACTCCGATCGTGGCGGGTGGCGGTTGGCTCAGCGTGGTG
>JACDBJ010000477.1 GCA_013695005.1 Pseudonocardiales bacterium | reverse complement strand
GTGCACCTGAACAACTCGCGCGACGAGTTCGGCTCGGCGCGCGACCGGCACGCGGCGGTCACCGGCGGCACGATCGACCCCGCCGAGCTGGTGGCGGTGTGCGCAGGCGCCGGCGCACCGGTGGTGGTGGAGACGCCTGCCGCCGGCCAGCGCGACGACATCGCTTACCTCCGCGAGCACCTGGGATCGCCGGGGTGACACGGGACAAGACGCTGGTCGGCGAGGCGTCCAGCCCTGCCCCGTACGACCCCCCGGACGCGCCGGAGCCGGCCACCGAGCACCGTGGCGCCGACGTGGCGTCCACCGGGCTGGGCCGGCGCTTCGGCCCGTTCGCGCTCGTCCTGTTGGTGGTGCTCACCGGCGTCACGCTGCTGCTGGGGTACGCGAACAAGGCGCGCTGCGTCGGCCCGCTGTTCGACGAGTCCGGGCGCAGCCAGCCCGACTACGACATCCGCCACGACCGCGACGTGTGCTACTCCGACATCCAGCATCTCTGGCTGGGCCGCGACATCGACAGGCACGTCTTCCCCTATGTCGACGGTGGCATCACCGATGACGGCGTGCTCTTCGGCGGCAGCCTGGAGTACCCGGTGCTCACCGGTGCGCTGATCTGGGCCGCGGCCGCCTTCGCCACCAACGACGGCAGCTTCCTGCTCCTCTCGGCGCTGGTCATGTTGCCTTTCGGCCTGCTCACCGGGTGGCTGCTGGGGCGATTGTCGGGCTGGCGCGCGCTGTGGTGGGCTCTCGGGCCGCCGCTGGTGCTCTACGCCTTCCACAACTGGGACCTGCCGGTCGTCGCGTGCTCGGTCGGCGCGGTGTACGCCGTGCACCGCTGGCGGTCGCACTCCCTGGCGCTGCGCGGGGTGGCGGCCAGCGCCCTGCTCGGGCTGGGCTGCGCGTTCAAGCTCTACCCGGGCGCGTTCGTGCTGCCGCTGGCCTGTCACGTGCTGACCCGGGGCGGCCGCAGCGACGAGCTGGACGAGCAGGGGCGCAAGCTCGGCCTGGATTGGGCCGGCGCGGGCGCAGTGCTGGCGACCGCGGCCGGAGTCGTGCTGCTGGCCAACCTGCCGTTCATGGTCGCCGGCTACGAGGGCTGGCGGGCGTCGTTCACGTTCCAGTCCATTCGCAAGGTCGACGTCACCACCAACTCCATCTGGTACTGGGGTTTCCGGCCGGAGTCCGACCCGGAGAACCTCGCCTTCCAATCCACTGTGGACTGGGTCTCGCCGACGCTGGTGCTGCTCAGCTTCGCGGTGGCCGTCGCCGCCGGGTTCTGGCGCTACCGCCACGTCGGGTACTACCCGTGGGTCGGCGTCAGCGCGGCGATGCTCTGCGGGTTCCTGCTGCTGCACAAGGTGCACTCCCCGCAGTACGCGCTGTGGCTGCTGCCGTTCTTCGTGTTGCTGCGGATCCGGTGGGGCTGGATCGTGGCCTACCTGCTGGCGGACCTGGCGATGGGCGCGGGGATCTTCCGCTGGTTCTACGCGATCAAGACCGGCGTGGGCTACGACATCCTCAACGGGCTGTCCGCGCAGGCGGTGATGATCGGCGTCTGGGGCCGGGCCGCCCTGCTGGTGGCGCTGTTCGTGCTGTTCCTGCGCGCCGAGCCGGCCTTCCCCCTGGCCAGGGAGCAAGCGCCGCAAACGCAGCCGCAGTTCGTTCCGGCATGACCGCCGCCGGGTACTCCGGCACGCCACTGCCGCGCAAGCTGGGCGTTCGCGACGGCTCCCGGGTGCTGCTGGTGGCCGCGCCGGCCGGTTTCACACTGGAGGCCGACTACCACGTCAGGGCCGGCAAGCACCCCTACGACGTGCTGCTGGTCTTCTGCCCAGACACGGCGGCACTGCGCCGCCGCTGGCCCTCGGCGGCGCCGCGGACAGTGGAGCGTGGCGCGCTGTGGATCGCCTGGCCCAAGCGGGCGTCCGGGGTGCCGACAGACCTCACCGAGGACGGGGTGCGGGCGCACGCGCTGCCGCTGGGCTGGGTGGACGTGAAGGTGTGCGCGGTGGACGAGGTGTGGTCCGGGCTCAAGCTGGTGCGCCGGCTGAAGCTGTGACCGGCTGCGGCTCGCGCGCTGCCGGTGACTGCGGCTGCGGCTGCGGCCAGTCCGGGTCGTCGACGCCGAACGCCCGGACGGGGTCGGTCTCCGGGCGCAGCATCGAGCGCACCACCAACGCGCAGAGCACCACCACCGCGATGTCGCGCAGTACGACCGTGGCCAGGAAGTAGTCCGGCGGCAGGCCCTTGGCCTCGGTGCCGAGGTAGTAGAACATCCGCGGCACCCACACCAGAGCGTCGATCACCATCCAGGCGATCAGCAGCCGCCAGCGAGGCAACGCGAGCACCGCGAGCGGCACCAGCCACAGCGAGTACTGCGGGCTCCACACCTTGTTGACCAGCAGGAAGGCGGCCAGCACCAGGAAGCACAGGGCCGCGAGCCGCGGCGGTCTCGGCGCCCTGCGCACCAGCAACCCGATCCCGACCACGCACAGCACGAACAGCACCGCGCTGACGGCGTTGAGCACCGTCGGAGGCTGGTCGAACCCCAGCCGGCCGTCGAAACCCGGCCACCCGCTGAGGTAGCTGATCACGTTGTACAGCGAGTCCGGGTCGGCCGCCCGGACCGTGTTGAGCCGGAAGAACTCCCACCAGCCTTCGGTGGCACCGATCGCGACGGGCGCGTTGACCACCACCCAGGTGAGCACTGCGGCGGTCACCGCGCGCCCCGCCGGCGCCACGGTGCGACGCCGCCATGCGAGCAGCACGATCGGCAGCAACAGCAGCAGCGGGTAGAACTTCAGCGCGCCGCCGAGGCCGATCAGCAACCCCGCGAGCACCGGACGCCGCCGGGCGAAGGCCAGCAGTCCGCCGGTCGCGGCGGCCACCGCCAGGGCGTCGAAGTTGGTGAAGGCATGCACGAACACCAGCGGGGACGCCGCCACGAGCACCGCGTCCCACGGCCGGTCCGGGCGCAGCCGGAACACCGCCCAGACCACGGTCAGCCACGCCAGCGCCAGCCACAGCGCGGTGATGTCGAAGTAGACGACTACGGGCAGCGCGGTCGGCAACCAGACCACCTCCGCCGCGGTCAGCCAGCCGGCGGTGAGCTGTGCGTTGGCCCACTGGAAGAAGCCGGTGAGCACCGGGTACTCCATGTAGCGCACGCGTTGTTCGGCGGTGCCCTCGTTCTCCGGCCAGGAGTTGAAGTACGGCACCTGGCCCTGGTCCAGCCGCTCCACGCCGTAGAGCGGGACGGTGTCGGAGTAGCACAGCGCGAGGAACGGCCGCCCGTCGCGCCAGTCCAGCGCGAGAGCACCTTCGGGCGTCGTGTACTGCTGCGCGCACGGCGACTTGAGCAGCCAACTGGCCGCCAGCATGGCGACGCCGACGAGCAGCACCACCCGCAGCGGGGTCCAGAACCGGGCACGCCCGACCAGCGCGTGGCGGCCGAGCGGGCCGCCGATCAGCCGGCTGGCACGGGCCAGCACCGGCTCCGACCAGGACGGCACCAGCCGCTGCCAAGCTCCCCGCGCGGACGCAGCGCTGGGCGGGTCTTTCCCCGACTGTGTGTTTTCAGACGCCGGGAGCTCGCCGGACTCAGCGTCGGTGCTCAGGGCCGCTCGGCTCTCGCCGGCGGCGTCGCTCACGGCGGATAGCCGACCGGGACCGTGGCGCGTCCCTCGGCGGGCAGCCCCTGCGGTATGCCGCCGTTGTCGAGATCGCCGCCGTTGGGGTTACCGCCGTTGGGATTACCGCCGTTGGGATTACCGCCGTTCGGGCAGAACAGCAGGTTGCACGTCGTGTCGTCCGGCTGCTGCTGCTGCTCGCCGTCGCCGCCGTTCGGGTCGACGGGTTGGCCGTGCTCGTCGGTCGGGACCGGTTGCGACGGTGGGGTACCCAGCGGGAAGAAGGCCGAGAAGGATTCCTTCTTCTTGTCCCGCATGAAGCTGTTCATGAACCGCTGCCAGGCCTGGCCCGGCAGCATGCGGCCGTAGATCGGCCGGCCGCCGGAAGCCTTGATCGGCTCGTTCTGGTCGGTACCGACCCACACCGACACCGACACCTGCGGGGTGTAGCCGACCATCCAGGCGTCCTGGTTCTGGCCGGGCAGACGGTGCTGCACGGTGCCGGTCTTGCTGGCCACCTGGTTGGCGCCGTTGACCGGCAGGCCGGAGAACCCCGCAACGTCGAGCATTGCCTCGGTGACGTTGCGAGCGACCTGCTGGGGCACCCTCGGCTCACCGGCGTCGGCGTCGCCGGCGTAGAGCACCCGGCCGTCGGCGGTCTCCACCTTGGCGATCATGTGGGGTGCGTGGTACTGCCCGTCGGCGGCGAAGGTGGCGAAGGCCGAGGCCATGTCGACCGGCCGGACCTCCTTGTCGCCCAGCGCCAGACCACCGCTCGGGTCGGGCAGCCGGTCGGTCGGGATGCCGGCTTGGTGCGCTGCCTCGGCCACCCGGTCCGGGCCGACGTCGGTGCCCACCTGATAGAAGATCGTGTTGATCGACTCTTTCATCGCGCGCTTGAGGTCGCAGTTGTAGCAGTTGTAGCCCTCGGAGTTGTTCACTTTCTGGCCCTTGATCACCCGTGGGGAGCTGCCGTCGTAGGTGGCGCCAAGACCGATCGGCGGGTCCCGCTGCAGCGCTGCGAGCAGCACGAACGGCTTGAAGGACGATCCCGGCGGCTTGAGGGCCTGCGCGTAGTCGAACCCGACGCCGTTGCTGCCGCCGTAGTAGGCCAGGATGGCGCCGGTCTTGGGATCGATCGCGACGAGCGCGCTGCGCAGGTTGGCCGGCTGGCCCTTGAACGTGGCGGCGACCGCGGCCTCGGCCTGCTGCTGGGCCTTCTTGTCGACCGTCGTAGTGATCTTCAAGCCGTCCTGGTTGAGCTGGGTCTCGCTGATCTTCTTGTCCTCGAGCTCCTTCTTGATCTGGGTGTAGATGTGCCCGCGCGGACCCTCCGGCAGCCCGATCGTCGGCTTCTCGTCGATGGTCGCCGGGAACGTGGCGGCCGCCCGGTCGGTGGGCGAGAGCCAGCTCTGCGACACCATGCCGTCGAGCACAAAGGCCCAGCGCTCCTGGGAGCGCACCGGCTCCTTCTTCGGATCCCACCGCGCCGGTGACTGGATCAGCCCGGCGAGCATCGCTGCCTCGGAGACGGAGAGCTGGTCCACCTTCTTGCCGTAGTACGCCTGGCTGGCTGCCTGCACGCCATAGGCGCCACGTCCGAAGTAGACGGTGTTGAGGTAGTTCTCGAGGATCTGTTCCTTGGTCTGGTTCTTGGAGATCTTCGCCGCGATGACGATCTCCTTGTACTTGCGCCACAGCGTCGCCTGGTCCTCGCGGCTGGTGACCTTGATGTACTGCTGGGTGATGGTCGAGCCGCCGCCCGTGCCGCCGGTGAGCTGGTTCCAGATGGCCCGCCCGATGCCGCCGATGTCGAAGCCGGGATTGCTGTAGAAGGAGCGGTCCTCCGCGGAGAGCACCGCGCGCTGGACGTGCTCGGGGATCTCCTCTAGCGAGACCTTGACCCGGTTGACGTTGCCCTTCGGCACGATCTTGGCCAGCTCGGTGCCGTCGGTGAAGCTGATCGTGGCGACCTGGCTGACCGCGCTGTCATCGGGGCTGGGCACCGAGAAGACCAGCCAGCCGACGGCGAAGGCCAGAATCGGCCCGAGGAAGGCCACGCCGAGGGCGATGTAGATCCCCCGGCGGATCCGCCGCCAGATCATCTGCCGGTTGGTCTCAAGCTCACGGGCAGCCTTCTTGCGTTGCACCCTGGTGCTCTCCGCGGGACGCGCCGGTGGGCGCCCACCGCGTTCGGCGGCGCGCTCGGCCAGCGCGGTGGCCGCTCCGGCC
>JACDBJ010000466.1 GCA_013695005.1 Pseudonocardiales bacterium | reverse complement strand
ATGAAGGTCGGCGGCCGGCGCAAGCTGGTGATCCCGCCACACCTGGCCTACGGCGACCGTGGCGCCGGCGGCGCGATCAAGCCCGGCGAGACGCTCGTGTTCGTCGTCGACCTGATCGGCGTCAGCTGAGGCGTCAGCTGATAGGCCTCCGGTGTGCCCTGCGTCAGGCTGATGTCCTGGTATCGCAGGGACGGGAGGTCGATATGGCGGGGTTGTTGCAGGAGGCGTTGCCGGTATCGACGTTGTGGTAGCGATCGATCCGGGCAAGGTGGCGCATCGGGTGTGGCTGAGTACAGCTATGCCGCACGACGGCGCAACCTAGCTTGCCGCCTACCCGCGCTGGGGCCACCACAACGGCGAACACGAAAGCCTGCCGCACCAACGGCGACTGATCAGCCTGCCGCACCCGGCCTCACCAGCCGAGCCCAACGCCAGCGCTCCAAGATCAGGTCGACCGCTACCAGCGGCCGGCCAAGCTGCCATGCCCACGCTCAGACTTGACCCGAGCGGCGAAAGCTAGCCCGCAGCGATCGGCTGGCCGAAGCTGATCAGGTTGCCGTCGGGGTCCACGACTTCGGCCTTGCGGGCCGCGCCGGGCATGATCTGGATTGGACCCGCCGTGATCCCCGTTCCGCGAGCTCGCCGAGATGCGAATCCAGATCGTCGACGAGCACCGTGACCAACGCCCGGCCGGCGCGGTCGGGATCGGCGACGACGTAGACCCAGCCCGTAGCCTCGCCAAGCCGCCACGCGACCTCGGTGTCGTGGGGCACCAGGTCGGTGGGCCGCCCCATGAGCCGCTCGTACCACGGCCGCGCAGCGCCGAAGTCGGCCACCGGGATGCCTGCGAAGAGTTCTGTGACGGCCACGCCCGAACAGTAGGCTGCCGGCCGTGGACGTGCTGGATGACTACACGGGGCACACCGACCCCGGCGGACCGGCCACCCGGCGAGAGCTCGGGGCTCTGACGGTCACCAAGGTGTCGGTCGGGCAGATGGACAACAACGCCTACCTGCTGGTCTGCCGCGCCACCGGCGAGGCGTTGCTCATCGACGCCGCCAACGAACCGGACCGCATCGCGGACATGATCGGCGCCGGGGACACCCGCCCTGAGCTGCGCACGATCGTCACCACGCACCGGCACCCGGACCACTGGCAGGCGCTCGGCGCGGTCGCCGGGATGTTCGAGCCCCGCACCGTGGCGCACCCCGCTGACGCCTTGGAGCTGCCGCTGCCGCCCGACGATCTGGTGGAGCACGGCGGCACGGTCATCGTCGGGGAAGTGCCGCTAGAGGTGATCCACCTCCGTGGCCACACCCCCGGCTCGATCGCGCTGCTGCACCGCGGCGAAGACGGGCCGCACCTGTTCACCGGCGACTCGCTGTTCCCCGGCGGCCCGGGCAAGACCGGCTCTCCCGAGGACTTCGCGTCACTCATGGACGACCTGGAGGAGCGGGTGTTCGGCCGGCTGCCGGATGACACGTGGTTCTACCCAGGACATGGTGACGACTCGACGCTCGGTCGGGAACGTCTCCAGCTCACCGAGTGGCGTGCACGCGGCTGGTGAGCTGACCCGACCGGCAAGACCTTCACGCATAACGAAGATCGCAGATCGCGGCGCCACAGGCGAACCCGCAGGTGAGCGGGGAGCTGGACCCGCCGCGCAGGCCCGGTACGCGCCCTGGCGCGGTAACGTGCAAGCAAGCGCCCCCGCACCGTTGCACCGGCCGGGGCTGGCCCGACAGATGGGGTGTCGGACGTGATCGACGGTACCGGGGACGGCGGCGCTGCTCGCCGCCCGATCGTCACCGGAAGCATCGGCGAACGCATCCGCGCGCTGCGTGGCCGCACGACCCAGTCGCAGCTCGCGGCCAACGCCGACGTCTCGATCGACCTGATCCGCAAGTTGGAGCAGGGCCAGCGCCACACCGCGTCCATCGCCAGCCTGCACCGCATCGCCCGCGCGCTGGACGTCTCGACTGGCGACCTGCTCGGCAAGGCCGCCGCGATGCCCTCGGCCGAGCCGGACACCGGGGTGGTGGCAATACGGCACGCGGTCACCAGCGTGGACGACCTGCTGGCCGGCGTGGACCCGGACGCCGGCCGCGAGCCGACCGGGCCGGACGACCTACGCCGGACGGTGGTCTACGCGTGGGGTGCGTACTGGGCAGGCCGCTACGACCAGCTCTCCGAACTACTCGCCTCGGCGCTGGTGCGCGGCCGGGCCAGCCACCACACAGCCACCGGCGCAGACCGAGCGGTGACAGCCGACCTGCTCGCCCAGCTCTATCAGGTGACCGCCTGCACCCTGGTGCACCTCGGGCAGCCCGACACCGCGTTCCTGGCGCTGCGGCAG
>JACDBJ010000463.1 GCA_013695005.1 Pseudonocardiales bacterium | reverse complement strand
GGCGTGCACGCGGCGATCCACTTCGCTGCGCCGCGGGCGATGGGTGCGGGCGATGTGAAGCTGGCCGGCCCGCTCGGCGCGGTGCTCGCCGCGTCCTCGTGGCCCGCCGTGCCGCTGGGGGCAGTCGTTGCCGCCTTGCTCACGGCCTTGGTGGCGACGTTGGGCGTCACGGTCGGGCTGCTCGCCCGCGGTGACGCGCTGCCGCATGGGCCGTCGATGCTCGCCGCGGGGTGGCTTGTCGTGGCCGGCGCCGCGGCCGGGTGACACCCGTGCTCACCGGGTCGGGCGCCGACGCGTGGCAGGATCACAACCGTGCTGCGTTGGATCACCGCCGGGGAGTCTCACGGTCCTGCGCTGGTCGCCGTGCTGGAGGGCATGGTGGCCGGCGTCGAGATCACGACCAAGGAGTTGGCCGCCGAGCTGGCGCGTCGACGGTTGGGCTACGGGCGTGGCGCTCGGATGAAGTTCGAGGCCGACGACGTCGAGGTGCTCGGTGGGGTTCGGCACGGTCGGACGTTGGGCGCACCGGTCGCGATCCGGATCGGCAACACCGAGTGGCCCAAGTGGGAGACGGTCATGGCCGCCGACCCGGTGGACGCCGATGTGCTCGCCGAGCAGGCCCGCAACGCCCCGCTGACCAGGCCCCGGCCCGGGCACGCGGACATGGCCGGGATGACCAAGTTCGGGTTCGACGACGCCCGCCCGGTGCTCGAGCGGGCCAGCGCGCGCGAGACGGCGTCGCGGGTGGCGCTCGGCACGGTGGCCAAGGCGTTCTTGCGCCAGGCGCTGGGCGTGGAGATCGTGTCGCACGTCGTGTCGCTGGGGTCCGTCGAGGCGCCGGCGGGCGTGCTGCCAGGGCCCGGCGACCTCGAGAGGGTGGACGCCAGCCCGGTGCGGGCGTTCGCCGAGCGGGCGTCGGAGGCGATGATCGCCGAGGTGGACACCGCCAAGACCGACGGCGACACCCTCGGCGGGGTGGTCGAGGTGATCGCCTACGGGCTGCCCGTCGGGCTCGGTTCCTACGTGCACTCCGACCGCAGGCTCGACGCCCGCCTGGCCGGCGCGCTGATGGGCATCCAGGCGATGAAGGGCGTGGAGGTCGGCGACGGCTTTGCCACCGCCCGCCGCCGGGGCAGCGCCGCGCACGACGAGATGGCCCCCGGCCCCGACGGTGTCGTCCGCTCCACCAACCGCGCCGGCGGGCTGGAGGGCGGCATGACCAACGGCGAGCCGGTGCGGGTGCGGGTCGCCATGAAGCCGATCTCGACAGTCCCGCGGGCGTTGGGCACCGTCGACGTCGCGACCGGTGAGGCCGCCGTGGCGATCAACCAGCGGTCGGACGTCTGCGCGGTGCCGGCTGCTGGCGTGGTCGCCGAGGCGATGGTCGCGCTGGTGCTGGCCGACACGGCGCTGGAGAAGTTCGGCGGCGACTCGCTGGCCGAGACCAGCCGCAACGTGCAGTCCTATCTCGACGCCGCCCGGCGGCACACTCAGCGGCCCGCCCCGGGGCAGGGCTGAGCATGACCGGACCGAAGATCATCCTGATCGGCCCGCCCGGCTCCGGCAAGAGCACGGTCGGCCGGCTGCTGGCCACGCGGCTGGGTGTCGAGTTCCGCGACCTCGACGCCGACGTCGAACGCGAGCACGGCGTGCTGGCTGGCGAGCTGGTGGTTGAGCTCGGTCGGGATCGGTTCCAGGAGCTGGAGGTCCAGCTGCTCGGGTCGGTGCTGGCCGCGCACGATGGTGTCCTCGCGCTCGGTGGCGGCACCCCGACGGCTCCCGGTGCGGCCAAGCTGCTGGCCCCGTTCCCCGTGGTGTTCCTCGACGTCGTGCTCGACGACCTGCTCAAGCGCGAAGGTCTGCTGCCGCTGCACCCGTGGCTGCTGCCCAACCCGCGGGCCCACCTGCGCAAGCTGCTCGACGAGCGACGCCCGGTGTACGAGGCCATCGCCGACGCGACGGTCTCCACGGCCGGCCGGTCCGCCGACCAGGTGGCCGACGCGGTGCTCGACGCGCTGGTGGCTCGATGAGCGATCACCTCACGGACACCAGAGCCCGGCTCCACGTGCTCGCCGAGCGGCCCTACGACGTCGTCATCGGCCGCGGTCTCGATGTCGAGCTGGTCAAGGCGCTGGCCGGCGTTGACACCGCGCTCCTCGTGCACCAGCCGACGCTGGCCGATCGCGCCGAGCACCTGCGGGCGGCGCTGCTCGACGCGGGGGTGGATGCGCACCGGGTGGAGGTGCCCGATGCCGAAGCCGGCAAGGCGCTGGCCGTCGCCGGGTTCTGCTGGGAGGTGTGCGGCCGGATCGGGCTGACCCGTGGCGACGCGGTCGTCGGTCTCGGCGGCGGCGCGGTGACCGACCTTGCAGGATTCGTGGCCGCGACCTGGATGCGCGGGGTGCGGGTGGTGCAGGTCCCGACGACGCTGCTCGGCATGGTCGACGCCGCCGTGGGCGGCAAGACCGGCATCAACACCGGCGGGGGCAAGAACCTCGTCGGGGCGTTCCACGAGCCGGCTGCCGTGCTGGTGGACCTCGACACGCTGCGCACCCTGCCACACGACGAGCTGGTGGCCGGGATGGCCGAGGTGGTCAAGGCCGGTTTCATCGCCGACCCCGGCATCCTTGAGCTGATCGAGGCCGATCCGGCCGCCGCGCTCGACCCGGCCGGTGACGTCCTCCCTGAGCTGGTCCGCCGCTCGATCGTCGTGAAGGCGGACGTCGTGTCCGCCGACCTGCGCGAGTCGCATCTGCGGGAGATCCTCAACTACGGGCACACCCTGGCGCACGCCATCGAGCGCCGTGAGGACTACACCTGGCGGCACGGGCATGCGGTGAGCGTCGGCCTGGTGTTCGCCGCCGAGCTGGCCAGGGCCGCCGGCCGGCTCGACGAGGCAACGGCCGCCCGCCACCGCGCCGTGCTCACCTCGCTGGGGCTGCCCGTCAGCTACGACGCCGACGCACTACCGGAGCTGGTGGAGACGATGCAGTTGGACAAGAAGGTGCGGGCCGGCCAGCTCCGGTTCGTCGTGCTCGACGGCCTCGCCTCGCCCGGCCGGCTGGAGAACCCTGACCCTGAGCTGCTGGCCACCGCGTACGCCGCGGTCGCGGAGGCGTCATGACTGCCGAACGATTGACGGCACCGCCGCCGGTATTCGTGCTCAACGGCCCCAACCTCGGCCGGCTCGGCCGCCGCCAACCGCTGATCTACGGCAGCACGACGCACGACGAGCTCGTCGAGCTGTGCAAGCAGGCCGGGGCCGAGCTGGGGCTCACGGTCGACGTGCGCCAGACCGACTCCGAGTCGGAGATGATCGGCTGGCTGCACGACGCGGCCGACGCCGGCGCCCCGGTGGTCCTCAACGGCGCCGCGTGGACGCACACCTCCATCGCCCTGCGCGACGCCTGCGCCGGCCTCACTGCGCCGCTCATCGAGGTGCACATCAGCAACGTGCACGCCAGGGAGGCGTTCCGGCACCACTCCTACATCAGCGGGGTGGCCACCGGGGTCATCGTCGGGCTCGGCGTGGCGGGGTACCCGCTGGCGCTGCGCTGGATCGCGGAGTCGGGCGTCGATCGCCCGTAGGCTGGCCGGCATGTCCAGGTCCACGTCAGGCGCCGACCGCCGCGAGGCGCTGCGTGAGCTGCTTCGCGTCGCCGAGATCGACGCGCTGCTGGTCACCAACCTGATCAACGTCCGCTACCTGACGGGCTTCACCGGATCCAACGCGGCGCTGGTGGTGCACGCGTCCGACAGTGCGAGCGACGAGGCCCGCACGCGGCTGGCGACCGACACCCGCTACACGACGCAGGCCGCCGCGCAGGTGCCGGACCTGGCCGTGCAGGTCGAACGCAGCTCCGCACCGCCGCTGGTGACCAAGGCCGCCGAGGACGGGGTAGCGCGGCTGGGCTTCGAGTCCGACCACGTGACGGTGGATGGGCATGCGCGGCTTACCAAGGTCGCGGCGGAGGCGACGGGCTGCACCGAGTTGCACCGCGCGCCCGGCATGGTGCAGAAGCTGCGCCAGGTGAAGGACGAGGGCGAGGTGGCCGTGCTCCGGGCGGCCTGCGCCGCGGCCGACGCCGCCCTCGCCGACCTGATCGCCGCCGGGGGCATCCGGCCCGGCCGGACCGAGCGGGAGGTCGGCTGGGACCTGGAGGCTCGGATGCGTGAGCACGGGGCCGATGGGCCGTCGTTCGAGACCATCGTCGCGGCGGGCGCCAACTCCGCGGTGCCGCACCACCGACCCACCGATGCAGTGCTGGCGGCCGGCGACTTCGTCAAGCTGGACTTCGGCGCGCTGGTGGCCGGCTACCACTCCGACATGACGCGCACCCTCGTGCTCGGTGAGCCGGCCGACTGGCAGCGAGAGATCTACGAGCTGGTCGCCACCGCCCAGGCCGCCGGCCGCGACGCGCTCGCCGTCGGCACCGGGTTCGGCACGATCGACGCCGCGGCCCGCGACGTCATCGCCGCCGCGGGTCATGCGGAGCACTTCGGCCACGGGCTCGGGCACGGCGTCGGTCTGGAGATCCACGAGGCTCCCAGCCTGTCGGCCACCGGGCCGGGCGAGCTGCAGCTCGGAATGGCGGTGACCGTCGAGCCGGGCGTCTACCTCGCCGGCCGGGGCGGCGTCCGCATCGAGGACACGCTGGTGGTCCGCGACGGTGAGCCCGAGCTCCTCACCCAGACCACCAAAGACCTGGTCACCCTGCCGCTCTGATCCTGTCGCTCGGCGCACTCCCAGCACCAACGGGCGCTAGGATCAACGGCGTGCCGCGCTACGAGTTCCGCTGCCTCGACTGCTCCCGCGAGGGTGGCCAGTCGATCTTCGAGGTCAGCCGCCCGATGAGCGCGGCGAGCGATCCTGCCAGCTGCCCGGCCGGCCATGACGACACGGTCAAGCTGCTGTCCATGGTCTCCATGGTGAGCTCGGTCGGCAGCGGATCCAGCGGATCGTCCGGCGGCGGCGGTTGCTGCGGTGGCTCCTGCGGCTGCGGTTAGGGCCGCACCCACCCGCCGGTAGGCTGCAACGCGACCAAGTGCGGATCCAGAAACGGACGACAGGAACACCGGCGCAGTGGCCTCCACGAATGACCTCAAGAACGGCATGGTGCTCAACCTCGATGGCCAGCTCTGGTCCGTCGTGGAGTTCCAGCACGTCAAGCCCGGCAAGGGTGGCGCCTTCGTCCGCACGACGCTGAAGAACGTGCTCTCGGGCAAGGTCGTCGACAAGACGTTCAACGCCGGCACCAAGGTTGACACCGCGATCGTCGACCGCCGCGACATGACCTACCTCTACCGCGACGGCAGCGACTACGTCTTCATGGACGGCGAGACCTTCGACCAGGTGCAGATCCCGGAGACGATCCTCGCCGCGCAGGCCCCGTTCATGCTGGAGAACCAGTCGGCGCTAGTCGCCCTGCACGAGGGCAGCCCGCTGTACGTGGAGCTGCCGACGTCGGTCGAGCTCGTCGTCTCGCACACCGACCCGGGGCTGCAGGGCGACCGGTCCACCGGCGGCACCAAGCCCGCCACCCTCGAGACCGGCGCCGAGATCCAGGTCCCGTTGTTCCTCAGCACCGGCGACAAGGTCAAGGTGGACACCCGCGACGGGCGCTACCTGGGCCGCGTCAACGCCTGAGAGGCTCGGCATGCGGGCTCGCACCAAGGCACGGAAGCGCGCGCTGGACATCCTGTTCGAGTCCGAGGCCCGCGGCGAGGACCCGCTCGAGGTACTCAGCCAGCGGCAGGCCACCGAGGACGCCCCGCCGGTATCGGACTACGCGGCGATGCTCGTCCGCGGCGTGACCGAGCACCGCGAGCGGATCGACCAGCTGCTGACCGAGCACGCCGAGGACTGGACCGTCGACCGGATGCCCGCGGTCGACCGCACGCTGTTGCGGATCGGGATGTACGAGCTGCTGTGGGTCGACGAGATCGATGACCCGGTGGCGATCACCGAGGCCGTCGAACTCGCCGGCACGCTGTCCACCGACGACTCGCCGCGGTTCATCAACGGAGTGCTCGGCCGGATCGCCGACCTGGCCGAGCACCTCCGCGCCACCCGCTGAGCTGAGCGGTTCAGTCGTCGCGCAGCGGCCGGGCCTCCGGTGGCAGCACGCCCCAGTCGATGAGCTGGTCGGTCAGGTCGCCTGGTGTGAGGTCGTAGATGATCGCCAGGGAGCGCAGGTCCTCGGCGCGGATCGAGAGCACCTTGCCGTTGTAGTCGCCGCGCTGGCTCTGGATCGCGGCGGCGTAGCGGGCCAGCGGCCCGACCTTGTCCGCCGGCAGCTGTTGCAGTCGCTCGAGGTTGATCACGATCTTCGTGGCGGGCTCGGCACCGGACGGCACCCGACCCTCCGGCAGCAGCTCCGCCACCGGGACGCCGTAGAAGTCGGCCAGCTCGGCCAGCTTCTGGACGGTCACGGCGCGGTCGCCGCGCTCGTAGGACCCGACGACCACCGCCTTCCAGCGGCCCCCCGATTTCTGCTCGACGCCGTGCAGCGACAAACCCTGCTGCTGCCGGATGGCGCGGAGCTTTGACCCCAACGCCTTGGCGTAGTCGCCCATCTGGTGGATCTCCGTCCCTGCACGGTGCGTCACCGTGCGGTCGTTCCCGGGTGCCGTCGTCACGAACGCCCGCAGAGCAGCTCTTCGATACGCAGGGTAATCGTGCGCTCGCGGCATCGTCAGGTCAAGCGGACCGCCCCCGCATGACTGCGCCAAATGGCCTAGTCCACCCGGACGGCTTATAGCTGATAGCGTCTGCGCTCGTCACGGGGCTTCGCCCAAGCCCGTACGACGTCCTTTAAGACCCGTCCGGCGAGGCGGGAAAGGAGGTCCGGTGGCGGTAACCCGCCGTGTTCAAAGCAGCGGCAGCGGGGATCGCGAGCTCCTCACGGCATCCGACGTGGCCCGAACCATCGCGCGCATCGCGCACCAGATCATCGAGAAGACCGCGTACGAGTCGGCAGCGGCCGGCTCCGTGGTCCTGCTCGGCATCCCGACCCGGGGCGTACCGCTCGCCCGCCGGCTCGCGGGCGCGATCGAGGAGTTCACTGGTGCCGGACCGCGGATCGGCACCCTCGACCCGACGCTGTACCGCGACGATCTTCGGCGCAGGCCAGCCCGCCCGCTGGAGCCGACCGCGCTGCCGGACGGCGGCGTGGACGACCGGCTCGTCGTGCTGGTCGACGACGTGCTGTTCTCCGGCCGCACCGTCCGCGCCGCGCTGGACTCGCTGCGCGACCACGGCCGGCCGAGCGCGGTGCAGCTCGCGGTGCTGGTC
>JACDBJ010000438.1 GCA_013695005.1 Pseudonocardiales bacterium | reverse complement strand
CTGCCGCCGGGCGCGGTGCTTGCGGCGTCGCGAGCCTTCGCCGGCGACATGGCACCGCATTGTCCCGAGGTGTTCTGAGGGGAATCTCAGATTTCGCAGGTACGCTCGGCAGGGTGACTGGAACGATCGTGACCCTGCTCCTGGTTCTGCTCATCGCGGGCGCGGGTGTGTGGCTGGTGCGGCAGCGCGGTGCCACTCGGCAGCGCGAGCTGGCCGACGCGCAGTCCGAGGCGCGCCGCTGGGTCGAGCGGCTCGGCGGGCAGGTGCTGAACCTGCAGGGAACCGACGAGGCGTCCAAGCAGGCCATGGCCGATGCCTCCGAGCGGTACAACGCAGCCGGCTCGCAGCTCGAGCAGGCCAACAGTCCTGAGCAGTACCGCCAGGCAATCGTGACCGCATACGAAGGCCTGTACTACGTACGGGCGGCCCGCACCGCGATGGGCATCGACCCCGGTCCCGAGCTGCCGCCGCTGCCCGGGCAGCGCCGCGCCGGCGAGGTCACCGAGGACCGCGATGTCGAGGTGGAGGGCCACCGCTACAGCGCCTCACCGAACCCGTCCGACCGCAACCGGCACTACTACCCCGGCGGCGACGTGGCCGGCCGGCCGGTACCCGGTGGCTGGTACTCCGAGCCGTGGTGGCGCACCGCGCTGGTCGCCGGGGCGTGGGGGGTCGGCTCGTTCCTGCTGTTCGACGCGATGTTCAGCGGCATGCACGGCAACGCATACGGCGACGGAGCGGCGGCCGGTGAGGGCGGCGGCGATGCCGGCGGCGACGGTGGTGGCGATGCCGGCGGCGACGCTGGCGGCGACTTCGGCGGCGACGCTGGCGGCGACTTCGGCGGCGGTGGCGACTTCGGCGGCTTCGGCGACTTCTGACCGGGACTGCTAGCCCGCTGCGCTGATCCCCGTCGCTGCCGGCTGGCACGTCGGGCACCAGTAGAGGTTGCGGCCGGCCAGCACCACCCGCGGCAGGAGCGTGCCGCACACCAGGCACGGCTGCCCGTGGCGCCGGTAGACGTAGACCTCGCCCCCGTGCCGGTCGCGACGCGGTGCCCGCCCGGTAACGGTGGGGTCGTCCGCCGGCCGGACCGTGTCGATCCGGCCGGTGCGCAGTCCGTCGCGCATCAGCGCCACCAGGTCCGCCCACAGCGCGTCCCACTGCTCGCGGCGCAGCTCGCGTCCGGGCAGCATCGGGTCCAGCCCGTGCCGGAAGAGGATCTCCGCCCGGTAGACGTTGCCGACGCCGGAGATCACGCGCTGGTCCATCAGCAGCGCCGCCAGCGGAGCCTGCGAACGCTGCAGCCGTTGCCAGGCCCGCTGCGGGTCGGCGTCGCGCCGCAGCGGATCCGGCCCGAGCCGAGCCCGCAAGGCCTTGACCTCCGCGTCACGCAGCACCTCGCACGCCGTCGGCCCGCGCAGGTCGGCCCAGTGCTGCTCGCCCACCATCCGCATCCGCAGCTGGCCGCGGGTCGGCGGCACCGGCACCGCGCCCTCGGTGAACGAGCCGAACAGCCCGAGGTGCACGTGCACCACCAGGTCGCGGTCATAGACGTGGAACAGGTGCTTGCCGTGCGCCTCAGCCCGTAGCAGGGGGCGGCCGTCGACCTCTGCGGCGCCCGCCGCGAACTTGCCCTGCGGGCTGGACACCGCCACGGGCGCGCCGCGGAAGTGCTTGCGGTGGACCCGCGCCAGCCGGTGCAGCGTGTGACCCTCTGGCACCAGCCCGACCCTAGCTCGGCAGCGGCGGCGGCTCGCCGGTGTCCTCGTAGGCGTTCAGGATGGCGATGCGCCGGGCGTGCCGCTCGTTGCCGGAGAACGGCGTGCTGACGAACGCGGTGGCTATCTCGGCGGCCTGCTCGGGCGTGTGCATCCGGGCGCCGATGCCCGCGACCTGTGCGTCGTTGTGCTCGCGGGCGAGCTGCGCGGTCTCCACGCTCCAGGCCAGCGCCGCGCGGCACCCATTGACCTTGTTGGCCGAGATCTGCTCGCCGTTGCCCGACCCGCCCAGGACGATCCCCAGGCTGTCCGGGTCGGCGACGACGCGCAGTGCGGTGTGGATGCAGAACGAGGGGTAGTCGTCGTCGGCGTCGTAGGACGCCGGCCCGACGTCGACCACCTCGTGGCCGGAATCCGCGAGATGGGCCAGCAGGTGAGCCTTCAGCTCGAACCCGGCGTGGTCGGAGCCAAGGTAGACGCGCACAGGCGACGATCCTTCCGTAGCGACGCCGGCAGACGGCGCCTGGGGCCTCGGGCCTGCAGACCAACGACCCCGAAGCGACGGTGTCAGCCTGAGCCGGAGTTGTCGCTGCCTGGGCCCGAGTTGCCGGCCGAGCCGAGCCGGCGGAACGACTGGATGTGCAGGTTGCCGTCCGACCTCGGCACGACAGTGAACTCGTAGAGATCCCGCGTCGAGCGGCCGTTGCTCTCGTCGAAGCGGATGGTGGCGCGCACGGTGCCGTCGTTGACGGCGGTGGCCTCGCTGACGCCGACCGCACTCATCCGGGCGTAGAAGTTCCGGAACCCTTCGAAGCCGCCGGACTGGCTCTGCGCCGTCGGGCCGAGCCGCGCCCACGCCGCGTCGACGTTGCCCGGCAACAACGCGTAGAACTGCTGCACGAACGCCACCGCCGTCGGCGCCACTGCCGCAGGCGCTGCCGGCGCCCCGGTGCCGGCAGGCGTCTGGCCCGCGACGTCCGAAGTGGAGGCGGGCGCGGACGAGGCCGGCGGTGAGGCGGCGGTCGCCTGTCCGCCGTCCGTGTTGCGCAGCGTCGCAAGGAGCACGGCCGC